>JAGRAA010000266.1 GCA_020435185.1 Bdellovibrionales bacterium
TTATATTTATATACAATCTTATCACAGTTCCGTGTTTCCATACTTAAACAACTACTGCTTAAATACGCAACTAAAGGCCACTTACTGGTATTTACACCATTACTTGTATTAATATAGGTGTCCCCATAAACTTCTCGACCACCATTACCATCCCAATACACCCATCCAGATTTTATTTTTTTAAAGATGTGAGGAAAACCAGTTTTAACTGGTGTGAAGTAATTCTGCCTATATAGGGCTAATTCACCAAATTTACTTGAATAATAAATTTGATCCGTACTTTGATAATCAGGTAACATTTGACCATCAGTTACTGAAATATAAGGTGTTTCTACCGACCAGCCTGGACCCAATATCCCGTTTTTTAGATCGCTATTATAATTTATTGATATTTGAGGGCCAAAACCACTTCTCCCTGGGATTACCTTCAGTGGGATATTATAAGTAAATGCACCACTGTTTGAGGATGGCAAATCTTTCTCAAAAAGCTTATTGAGTTGAGTTAAAAAAGGAATTGTTTGAAAATAGCTTTTTTCTGCTGAAGCCCAGGCTAGACTGCCCGTACATAAAAAAACAAAACATACAAGAAGGACATTTCTCATACTTACAAGCTTTCATGGCCCTGTATTGTTAATACCACCTTTACACTATCTATACAGTTTAAAATTTCATCACTAGGTTTTAAAAGTTTAACCGACCAAGTAGTAGCAGGGGATTGGCCTAAATGCCTGCTAGCATTTTCTTTAGCAAGGTCCATAGCCAGATCCACATTAGGTCGACTATAACTATATGACCCACCTGCAAATCGGCTCCTATTAACACGCCTAGACGACAAGGGCCTAATTGTCCTTTTACGTGAACTAGCTATATTTTCAATAACTATGTCTTCATCCTGCACACCTAATCCGTCAGTTAAGTTGAATTCAACGATTTGTCCTCTAGAATTCCTTTGGTATGGATGACTGTAACCCGAGACTAGGGAAAACTTGACCTTCGAGAAATCAATATTCTGACAACTAAGATCAGAGGATCTATCATACCAAATATCCGAGTACAACACCTGGGCCTGAACAATATTTTCAGGCAATGTTAAGTAATTTTCTATGTCATCGAGCTGGCTATTATACTCGGGACCATATTCTCTACCAACTTCTCGTAGCAGCTTTGTTTCAGCAGGAAGATTAATTTTAAATTTAAACTCCCCTCCATGCTTCCAAAACTGTTCAGAAGATTTTTTTGCTAAATCGTTAATATTATCTGTTTTAAACAATTCAAAAACTACTATTTCTGGATCTGAGAGACCTCGGTTGCGACCCTGACCATAACCGCTATTCACAGATTTGTTCTTCTCATAAACACTAGTTAAACGATCTATTGTCACTCTAAAGTCTTCTAACTCTATGAATTGTTTGCTTCTAAGTGGCAGATCAATTTCAACAGTTGATATAATTTCATTTGTAGGGATTTTCAACTCGAAACTGGCACGCTGAAACAGCGTAAAAACTAACTCCCTAAGATCTTGTATATAGTAATTAAGGTAGTCGTCATAGTAAGCAGCTACTTTCAAACCATTCGTGGCGAGTGCTTCAGATTTTACCAATTTTTCGAATTCCAAATCTAAACGATTCATTTCTATTTCTTGAGCACCAAGTTCTAACAATGCGGCATCCAGTATACAAATACTCTGCTCTAGCTCTATCTTTGACATTTCTACAGCATATTTTGCTGTATCAACTTTATCCCGAGCTTCAGCTTCACTTATCTCTTTTTGCTGCACCCACCGTAGGAAAGCTGCTCGTTCTGCATTTCTACCTCTCGCCTCGTTTTGACCAGCTCCAAATAAAGAAGTGGGATTGAAACTTGTTATTGTTTCAACAGCTGCTGAAGAGATCTCTCCAGTATCTCTAGTGGCATCAAAAGATTGGTTACCATCTCTTATGAATTCCATTTCTTCAATTAACTGCTGAGCAACCTTTTTGTGCTGTAACGATTTAAAACTAGCTTCAATAGAAACTAACTCTTGCTTTACTTTTTCTGCATAACTTGCAATCACTTTTCTTTGAGCTTCAATCTTCTTTAATTGCTGCTTTTTAAGATTGTTCAATACTCCAACATCAACTTGAAGGGTGCTAACATCTGCATAAGCCCTTTTTCGTCTCTCTAACAAATTATCATGATTCTGTTTTAGCTCTCTGTAACTGGTCAAAACAGACTCAAACAAAGCTTTTTGTTCCACATATCCCATTTGAGGAACAAAGCCTAATGGGTAACCAAAGAGATTAAATTTTTGACTAGTTAAATTATTTAGGCGGCGGAGCCGGTTGTAAATACCGATATTGCGGATCACTTCTTCTTTTTGGACTTCGGCAATCACAGTAGAAAAATTAGAAACGCCAGAAAGATCACTAAGCATCAACTCTTCGGCACTTTTGGATTCTCTATTTAGTCTAATAATAAGGTCTGAATAACCCAAACTATTTAATACTTCTAAGTATTGTTCAATAAACTTATTACTATCCTCATTTTTTTGATAGAGGGGATGTATATTTTGCACTTGTCCTAGAACATGATTTATCAATATTGGGTTTCTAAGCAAAAAAGCAGAATTAACATATTTTATTTCCTTACCTTGGCTCCCCTCAACACTAGCTTCAGCTGAATTAACAAATTGGACTGTAAACGCAGACGCTTGTTTCAATATACCTTCCCCAAATTGGGTACTTTGCCCAACTTTGTAGCTTTGATAACCTCCAGCTGGTTGGGCAGCAGCATCAAGTCCTTTAAATATACAAGGTGAAGTCATTTTTCTATACTCATGACCAGGCAACCACCATTCACAGGCTTTAATGGCCCAACTACCTTCAAATGCAAGTGACCCACCACCAGGTTTTCCATTGCTTGAATCGCGACCATTATCCCCTCCAATTAAATTGGCACTTTTAAGTTCAGCATTTACGGACCCTTTTAAAAATACTAATTCCCCTGAACGCCCCCCGATTCCACCAACTGCACCAGCGCCAGCCGTACCCGCAGGACTAACAAGTTTAGCATTCAAGTCGGTAAACGCTGCTACAGGACCCACATAGGGAGTGCCAGCATTTCTTGGCGAGTATTTAGTGCCCGGCTTACCTATTCGAGGACAATCATAAACTCTATCGTGGCCAGGAACTTTGCATTTATACTGTCGATTTTGGAAAGTTGGTTCTGTTTGAGGGTCACCTATCCATGCACTAGCACTGCCAGGAGCACCGTTAACTGCTGCAGCGGCATTATTAATAGCTGGTTTAGCATTACTCCCCGCGCCACCCTTTGCCGTAATTGCAGGGTAATTTCCAACTATTTTTCCGACTTGAAAATACACACTACCAGCAGGCAGCCCCATTTTACCAGGAATGCCATCATCACCCATTTTCTTATCCCAATTCTTGGCAAACGGTTTTCTTGGGTTTGATAACCAGCTATTAAATAATTTAATTCCTGTCTGAATTCCACCAAATTGAGAAATATACTTTTCGGTAAAACTTTTCAAGTCAGCTTCTGAACTGATATTATTATCATTAGCTAGCAATATCTCCAGCTTCCCAACTGTTTCCAAAGCCAAGTATTGAGCGGCGGCTTCTAAATCTTTTTTTTGTTTTTTAATTTGAATGGATTGAGAAGAAGCTATGCCATTTTCATATTTAGATGACAATGAATTTATTATTGTCGCAAAATGCCAACTCAAACTATCACTAGGAACTTCAACTTGAGATAGATCTATTGAAGCCCCTCCATCATTCTGTAGCTCATAAGCTTTAATAAATAGGCTTTTACCACCAGTAATTATTTTCGAGCCATAACTGAGTTTTACTATAGGGGCAACAATCTCAAACGCATCAGTCCATTCTAAACATTTTTTACCTTGATCGCCCAACTCAGTCTCAACTTTCAGAGGAAAATTAAGCTCTTCAGAAACATCAAAATTAGTAGATGTATATAACCCACTCGGATCAAACATCTTTTTCGTAGATGAAATCACCATCTTTCTTATTGGGAACCAATCAACTTTGACATTTTGTCTAACACGAAATCTTCCATCGAGAACAGGAATTGAGAACTCAATTTCTTTTTTTTCAGGAAGCTGGATCCAATCAACATAAACCATTTCAGGACATGGATTTTCTGATTGAAATAATAAAGACTCGACAGTCTTCATTTTTTCGGCGAGCAGCTCCACTTTATTTTTATCTATATTCTCCGGACTTGAGGTTGCGGTTAGTGACGTTCCCAGAAAAAGAAATGCAAGTATAGACAAATAAAACCTACTAAAGATGTTTTTAGCTATGATCAATTTAAAACTCTCCATAGTAGGTTTCATTTAGTTCTTATTTTGCTGGGATCAACAAATACTGCTTTGGAGATGCAATTGCCTTTCTGTATTCTTGCACAGACAGGCTTTCAAGCTTTAATTGACGAGTTTGTACAAACAACAAATCACCTTCAACTTCAAAACGTATCTCCTTTGAAACAAAATCCGCTAAAAACTCTTTGGATGGAGATGCAATTTTATCTAAATTTAGGTTTAACTCATTGGAGTTGATTTCGCCGATATTCTCAGTAACAAATTGAACTTTACCTAAATTATAGGTATTACCATCAATTAAAATCTGTGCGTTGTCCTTTTCAAAAACAACATCAGCAGTAACATCCAGTTCATTCTCCTCAGCAATTGTCCATTGTCCATTTAAATTGCTAACCCTTGATATTGTAGCTTTATCCGAACGGCCACACCCAATTAATGAGATGACTCCAAAAATACTTAAAGCGACAAATATTCTGCGACTAAAAATAGTCATACGTTCCTCCAATTTTTAAAAACATTAGCCAGCACACAGAAAGGCCGTCCAACGAACTATAGCATATTGCGCCATTCAACTACAGAGTGAAGGCTTAGGATTAAAAAGGTTTCATAGAGCGTAAAAAACTTCGACAATAATTTGCCCGAAAACCGGATGAAAAGAATTAAACACGACCTACACTACGCCCTTTCACGGCGAAGACACGGGTTCGCCTCCCGTAGGGAACGTCAATTTAACTCTAAGCACATAATATCACTTAACTTTAAAAATCGCCGCAACCAATTCGCAACCATACTTATCAAATCTAACTACTCAACAAACTAAGAAATTACCTTGTTCAATCAAGTAAGTAGTCCTTCAATACTCATATAGGGAGTTACTTTTTAAACTCTATTTCGAATAATTAGTCCTTATATATGGCCCATTATTTATGGGCCACTTCCTCAAGATCTATTTTCTATAACTAGTCTAATAAAACATCTCATTACAATCTTCTTGACCAACAACCTCTCCATTTTCAATAAGAAAACCTAAATTCCTTCTTTTTGCCATCAGATAAAACTCATAAGGCACTTTTCCACTGTTTAATGCAGAATCACGATTAGCCTCACACATTCGATAAAACTTGCTATGAGCAGGCCATTTAATGGGACTTATTGTGTAATTAGGCACCGTACAGCTCCCATCTGTTTTAAAGCAGCTCTCGCCAGCATTGAATACCACGTTCATAGCTTCTCGATATTCCCTATATTGAGACAAGAATTTAGACTCCTGATCAATATCCATATCGTAATTATCTCTATCAGAACCATACAAAAGACTTTCTAAACGAAAGTACTTCGATCTTAAACCGTCCCATATATCATAGATATCTTTCAAAGCTTGGCTTTTAAAAGCAAGGCCATGATTTGGTATATTCGGTATAAAAGTCTCTAAGTCTCGTGTTGCATACTGCGTGGGTACCGAATGACTCACTGACTGATGCGAAATATAATCTTTCATTACGCTAGGAATTTGCTTGTACTTCACAAACTCATCTTCACCACTTCCCAATAGGTCGGTAATATCTGTTACTCCAAGGCCACCAATAGCATAAACACGAACGCTAAAGTCGGTCGCTGACATTGCTGAACGCAATATTTTTTCATATGAAGCCTTCATATTTGCATTCCAAATTCCACCACTCGCTCCTGCACTAAAATTTTGAGAAAATTCATAACGCTTTTTTTCGTTAAGGTTCTTAAGAGTCATTACTGCATAAGTCATCACTCCTCGTCTTTCTTGCACAGCGATTTCTGGACCACAACGTTTTAAAATCTCCTGCGGATTCATCGCGGCTATTTCAGGTTTCAAAACTGGGTTTTTTAAACCAAACTTTCCATAATCCGTCTTAAATAATATAATCCAAGACAAACTGTCTGAATGAAAAGCTCGTTCATCCAGCATATTCACAGACGCGCTTCCTGAATAAAAAGAATAACTGCCTTGTATTTGAGCCGAAAAACTGATTTTACTATAAAAATCTTTTTTGCTTTTTAACGTTTCAATCATTACCGTTGTCCGAGCAGCAGTATTTGAACCGTTTTGAGCTTCATCTAAAGGGACCAGACCTTCATGTTGAACGCAATTATCATAAACTTTATCAGGCTGATAGGGATTAAATCCTCCTCCCGTATGGATAATGCTATTGGGGTGATACTCGTAGATAGATGCATGACCAGCCGTCGTCATCAAAAGAATGGCTAATCCTAATATTTTCGTTTTCATTACTCTCTCCTTAAAAATTGTTTATTACTATATGGATCAAAAACTTTGTCTTTTAATTCTTCTATTAATTTGTCTCTAGGGACTCTCTCTTTGGTTAAAAAATAGTTAACCAAAGAAGCTGCGATTGGTGTCGCCCAAGATGTAGAAAATCCAGAGGTCACTATATTTTCTGGTGACAAATACAAGTGTGCCTTTATTGAATGTCCATAAATAAAGTGAAAAGAATCACGCTCCCACCAAAGAGAACCTAAATTATAATAATCTTCTGTCTCCCAATACTCATCAATAGATCTATTCAAATCATCTTCATGTAAGTTTCCGTCTATGTAAAAATCGATAATATTGCCATTCTGACGCTGATTAGATGAGATCATTCTATCGACAATAGGAGAACCGGACGCTCTAAAAAGAAAATTAGGATTATTCGTATATCCCACAAATAGGATTCCTTTTGGACGATACTTATACAATGGATTTACAAATCGTTCTCCCTTATCCCAAAGAGTATAATTTTCTGGATCATTCAACGCACTATTTAAAAAGATTACATTGGTTCTTTTCACGATATTTTCTAATAAACCTTGTTCGAGTCGAACTAAATTTATTAATTTTTTTAAATCAAAATTGTCACACGTTCTGCTGGCTATACCAAACTGTCTATATACATTTCTTCTCATTGATCTTGAGACTATCTCGATATTATGAATTTGAATGATTTTGACAATTTCGTCTTCAAACTTTTTCATTTCTAATTCTAAGTTAATAGAAGGCCATTCAAGAACTTGACAAATATTTTCTGGCAATGCCGTTTGAAAGTCTTGCGCAATAACTACTTTATCTTCTGGATTATAATAA
>JAGRAA010000008.1 GCA_020435185.1 Bdellovibrionales bacterium
ATCTTCACCTTGAAATTGACCTAATTTGTAAAACCCACTCTCTTCGCTTAAATCAGTTAATAGCTGCTCCAGAGTGTTTTCGGTCGCATGCAAAGAAAACGATAAAACTCCAAAAGCCAGTGAAAATAAAATTGTCAAAATCCGTTTCATAAAAAACCTGTTTTTAAAGCCCATTAACCTTTACAGAATTAAGTTGAGTGGCCGAAGTCGGATCAATAGACTCATATTTTACCACAAGTGTTTTGTCTTCTAATTCATCTTGGCTAAGTAAAATAATCTTTCTCACTCCTTGTCTTAATAAAAGTTGAAAACACAACCCCTTAGACTTACCACTTTCGCAACTAGGAACTTTTCTTTTTGGTTGGTTTTCATAGTATACATCAACTTTTCCTCGTGGAAATCCTTCTAAAGTATACTCTCCTCGTTGAACCGAATTTTTAAATAGCTGTTTTGCAATATCAATAAAGTTCTTTCCAAAGTTTTTATTACAAAGATTAAGAATATTTGATCCCTCTCTCCCTTTAGAGGTCTTCCTTAAAAAATCTTCTAACATATTGGGCGTCTTTTTGATGCGCTTTTCTTCAGTGCTTATATCCTCATCTACCTTTCCGCCAGAGCAAGATCTCGTTCTCCATTCTCTGGGAAAATGTTTTCTCAAGTAATCACTTACCCCGTTGTAATGAAGAGCCGCATAGGTAGAAAACATATTCTGCTTTCCATCATCGCCTTTTAGCCTTTTAAGCGTTGAAATCACATACTCAGAAGTAAGCCCCTGACTATGATCAATAGAGTCGGAAACAAAAATTACTCCTAAATGTGCATTGTCTCTTAGAGCTTTCTTATTAAACTGAGCAGAATATTCATTCCATTTCAAATCTACGTTAGAATCATCGTTTTGCGGAGGAATCCATCTTTCATCCTCATCTTGATCATCCGTTGCAGGATAATGAGAACGATAAATACTCGCAGGCTGTCCATTGACAATAGACCTCAAATCAACAGAAGCTAAAAATGGAGCTAATAGTTCTTCGTATCTTGGACTACTTGCCTCTGCAATTAACTCTTTTTCATATTGAGAAGAATAATCAAAAAACTTATTCGAGCCAAAATCCAAATCTTCTGCTACAATTTTTCCTTCGGAATCAAAAAACCTATATTTATCGTATTTAACAAAATCCTTCGCTTCAACTTTGAGCGTTGCCTTTAAGTCTTCAATATCTGTTTCTTTAGAAGCATATCTTTGAGAAAAATCAAGTTCACCACTCCCTTCAATACTTAGAGGTCTAAAACGTCCCATTCTGAAAAAGTTTCTCTCTCTCTTTCCTTGATTTAAAATTCTGCTCCATTCTGAAATACCTTTTTCATAACGTTCTTCGCCAGGAAGACCGAACTTAAACATTCTAGTAGAATCATATACAGTAGTTACCAATATTCTATAATCCAGTAGTCCTAAATGAGAGAGTTCTTGAGTAAACTGATTCATCGCACGCGCAATGTTTTCTCTATGCGGCCTCATAGACGCAGAATCATCCATCACAAAAACAAGATCAAGCATAGGTTGAATTCGACTTCTACTGATAGAAACCTTTTGTTCATGTTGTATAACTTTAGCTTTATCCGGGTTAAGCATTTCACCAGGAGGGTCTATCTGCGTCTCCTCAGGACTTCCAACAGCTGGCAATGAGACTTCAGCAGATGTTTCATCGTAGGTTTTTAAATTCGTATCTCCATGAAAGTCTACATCCTGTAATTGCGCCTCCAATTCACCATTTTTAATTTTTTTGATAGTCTTAGTATCCGAGGTACATCCTCCCAGTCCAACAACCGCGATGAATAAAAAAGTATATCCAAAAATAATAGATTTCATAAAGACACCACCTTTTTAATCGGCATCGGACAATTTTTAACTTGCGCTTTAAGATGGTCGACTTCATCTATCCAAACATCATCTTCTTCATAAGGAAACTCCAGCGAATAAGGCTCTTTGCTGGACCAATTTGAATTTGTTGAAGCTGTACGCTTTTCATTTAAACTTTTATCTAAATATAATCTCTGCACCGAGTCCGTTTCTATCAAAAGTAAACGATTAATAACATCGGCATACAAAGCGTGTTCTACCTTAGCCGCTGTCATTTTTTTTGACTTCGCTAATACTCTTTCCAGTTCAGACAACTTTTTTGATCCTTCTTTTTTGAATAGGTTTACAATTTTAAAAACTCTTTCGAAATCACAAAGCTGGTAAGCCGTAAAAGCACTTGCAAAATAAGCTTCTGGACTCACAATATCATTGAATAAAGGAGACATTAACGTCATAGAGTCCGCAAGTGCGTCATTCAACCTACCCAAATATATTTTATTCCAGATTCTCTCTTCTACAGACTCAATCCAAAAGAGAGATTGCCGATCTATTTGCTCATAACTTTGTAAAGACTTCTTGTACCTTTTTTGATTAAAATAAATACGCCCAAAAGATAGGTTCACAAAATCTCTCTCTAGGTTTTGGTTTGAGGATAATTTAATTTTTTGTATATAATAAAGCGCACGACCATGCTTTCCCCGAGCAGAAGCTCTCATTGATTTAAGTAAAAATCTCTTTTGCACGGCAGAAAATGCCAAACTAGACTCTCTATTGATCCTTGGGCCGCTGTTCGCATCAATACCTTGATTAGATTCAGCACTTACCGTGTTCACTATAGACAATGTAAACATAAACAGGAGAGTCAATAATATCTGTCTTCGTTTTCTTCCGAAACGTTGAAGTCTCATAGCAAAAACCCTATTTTGGCTAAAAATACTGTTTGATTCAGGTTTCTTGTTGTTCCTTCACCCACTGTGTCTTGATAAGTTTGATATCTAATTTCAAATCTAGTCGACAATCCGTTGGTGATCCAAAACCCTAATCCTCCAGCTATAGATGCTAAGCTTGAATTTCCTGACAAGTCTAAATTTACAGCACCATATCCGGCATTTAAATAAACATCAAACTGTGTGACATTCCAATTAAACAAATTTACTTTGCCATATATAGGATAATAAGACACCGAAAACAAATACGAATTCTTTGCATAGTCTCTCACATCTGGCGCCACTCCTTGAGTTCCATTTTCGTCAAATATGCGCTCACCTTCTGACGACAATGAATTATTATACAAGTGATAACCTAACCCCAAAGACCATCTAGGGTTTAAATGAAAGTCCACTGAGCCCTCTAAAGTTTTTGAACTTAAATAAGGATTTCCACCTGAAATAAATCCATAACCTAGTGACGTTTCTAGGCGCAAAGTTCTGTCTACAGCTCTCTTTTGCACGACCTTCACTTTATTTTTTGGGTTCAAAAGACGAGCTTTTCTCACAACGTCTCTATTCACTCCTAGCTTATCCATACTATTTGAAAGACTTTTTTCAGCAAAAACTTGGTTCTCAAATAGCAAAAACAAAATAGAAAAAATCATTAAAGCTTTCATCAGTGGCTCTCCTCAAGATACTCTATTGCACTATCGATGCCAGGAATTTCGCCTTTATATATAACTATCATCACTTTTATCTCAAAAGTCTGCTGAGCAACACTGCCTCCAGCCAGTCTATCTAATTGTCTCTTATCAATTTCTGGCTTCAAAACATGAATTGAACGATAGATAGATTTTCCCTCTTTAAATTGAATAGCCTGATTATCTGGCGATCCTTGAATAAGATATCGGTTATTCTCGTCTTTCACAATTTTAAGCCCTGGAGGAAGTGCTGGCTCTGCAGTAAACCCTTTCACCAATTGACCTTGGGCAGAATTCAAATCTAAGGAAAAAATAAAAGAATAACTATTTCCTACACCCAATTGCCACTCTAAGGCTTGAGGAAGAAGTCGATTTAAATCGTATGTGTGAATATACCCTTGAAAACTTTGCCTTTCAGGGTTTTCTAACATTCTCTTATATTGATCAATTTGCTTTTTATACTCCATATTGACCTGAGTCATATTTGAAACAACGGCATCCTGCTTACTCTTAAAATCAGAGAATTCATCGGCAAACACCTGCTTTTCTTGATTACATTGCTGCAAACTCTCGGTGGACTGTTGATGTAGTCGATTTACAATATCCTGATATTTTGTTTCCAATTCAGCGTTTTGCTGCTCACTTTCTTTCTTTAATCGAGTCACCGATTCGTCATACTCAGTTTCTTTTAACTGAAAGCTTTTTTCGTATTCTTCTATAGTTTTGTTAGCATCCGTTTCTGTTCCAAATTTGTACTGGCCATTATCTGTTTTAGAATTCAAAGGATTAGCTCCTTGATTGCCAAAACCACAGTTCGCTAAATTCAATAATACCAGCCCCACTAAAATCCTTCTATATGCGTACATCATCAACTCTCCTTCATCCAAACTTTGCTCTTTTAAGCGTAAATGGGTAGCTTACTTTTACATCAACTTGTCCTACCGGTTTCGGGAATTTCCAACCTCTAATTTTAGAGATCATACATCGTTCAACTTTTGTGTAATTCAAACTACTGTGCCCTACATTTGCCACAGCAACTCTACCTGATCCATTAATAACAAATTTTGTAAGTACTCTACCCTGCAAGTCAGGTTGGCTCTGTAATCCTTTTTCATAACAATAAAAGATCTGTCCTAGATTTCTTTTTATAACAGCTTCGATTTGGCTCATCTCCAATCCCCCTATAACATCACCTCCGCCTTGTAATGGAAGCTCATATTGAGAGCCAGACCCACCTATATTCGTCTTGCCATATCCTGCTTTTCCTCCGGAGATTCCCTTGGTACCATATCCAATACTTTGATACCCTTTGTTTTGACCATACCCTCCCCCTTTAACGAGACCTTTACCTGCAACAAGCGCAGAAGTACGCCCAAGAGTAGAGTTACTTCCTATATCATGTCCTCTGCCCGCAGCTTTCACTGCAGATTTTAAGTTCAAACTTTGTCCTGAAAACCCCTTTGATCCAGCATTAAATCCACCCAAAGCACCTAAAGCACCTTGAGTGGCTACATTCTTTCTGATTTTTGGTGTTCTAGAGGACTTAACAATAACCTTGCTCTTCACTTTTACTTTAGCTTTCTTAATTCGAGATTTCGCCTTAGCAACCTTGACTCTCTTTGGCATTTTCTTAGGTAATTTCTTTTTACTTGGAGCCACCATCATTTTTTTAATGGGCTTTTTTATTTCAATATTTTTTGGCAACTCTATCTTTACTAAAGGAATCTCTTCAGCTTTAAAAAATAAATTATGAATCCAAAATGCTGATAAAAATAAAATAAAAATCACTGCGTGAGCAACCGCTGAATACTTTAGCGTCTTTTGATAATTTTTTTCATCAGGCTCATTAAAGACAGGCGATACAGAAATGTTTTCTTTTTCGTTTTCGCTGGCCAATCTTAAGTAAACTTGGCCGTCGATAATACATTCTCTATTCTTCTTTAGAGAATCTATATCTACTATTCGATGAAAGTGAAAATGCCCATTATCATTATCATAATCTGACAAATTAGGTAAAAACTGCAATCTATCACTTTTAGTCTGTTTAACTAAATGAAGTTGAGGGGCTGACCAGCGAGCGTATCTCAGCACTTTACCGTTATTATTTTCTAAAACTATATCTATCAACTTATTCTTCTTCATTTTAAACTCTCAATACTCTTTTCAATTTGAAAATGAAAATTTTCTCTGGGTTTAATCACCAATATCATCTTCTTTTCTTTTTCCGCAGTTACAATACCCTCAGGAGAATGAGCATATAAACCATTGACTCGTGCTCCAGTAAATTTAGCGTCCGTAGTCAGTTTGCTTTGAGCTACCGACTTTTTGGATTTATTTTTGGCGAAACTTTGCACCGCCGAAAAAAGAAATACTCCTAAAATTAAAAACCTAATTCTTTTCGATGTTCTCATAAATACCCTCCATGCTTAATGTCTTCTAGCCTCTGCTCCAAGAAGGCCACAAATGTCGGATTTCTTTGCTTTTCCACTTCTATGAGCTCCCTAATTCTTTTTTCACTAAAAGGGTTATTTTTAATTTCTGAAAAAATTTTCTTAGACGAATTAAACTCAGATTTTAAATCATACTTTGCGACTCTCCTCATTTTTCCCCGAGCAAAGTCAGGTGTGCTTGGTAATAAAAATTGTGCTTCTAAAATCACAAGTTTTTTTACCGGGATTGTGGAAGTAGATAACGCCTCATCGAGCTTATCTTCATAACTTGCCTTTTTCCATATTTCGTCCAAGCTTGCTTTTATACTCTCACCTTCTAATTTAATCTTAGCTGCATTTTGAGCTAATAATGCTCTATATCTCCCCAGCTCTACTTGATTTAAGCCTCTTGGATTTGGAGTATTCATTAAGTCGCGAGAAAACCTCAATTTTTCTTTTTGCAAAAGATCTAATCCTGCTACTTGTAAAGTAAAATTATTTTGGGAGATTGATCCTGCGATCCATTTTTCTAATTCTCTAAGTAACGACAGCCTGCTTTTTACATCAACCTGAGATTGTTTTTCTGATCGGCTAGAAATTCTATGACGATTTAGTTTTGCTTTAAGTGAATTAAAATTTGGAAAACTTAAAAGTCTTGCCAACTGTTTACCAGCGGGTTTAGTGAGGACAGCTGGGTTTTCTAAGATCTGTTTGGCCTTTTGATTATTTGGTTCACGTCCATAGGTATATAGAGCCAATTCAGACACAAGAGTTGGATACCGAGACATTTCTCTTGAATAGTCTAAAAGGTCTCGCCAAGGTTTTTTGCTATTTTGAACTATCTTTCCTCTTATAACGTTTCTTTCTACGCTCGATCTTGTCTTATCTAGAGCCTTGCGATAATATGCATTAGGGTCTTTTTTGGCTAATTCAGCCAATAAGGCCAACTTTAATAATATTTTTTGGCTTCTATTCTTTTCAGAATATCTCGCTCGAGTATAGTCGAAGGCTTTAGAAAAATTTAATTGCGCTTCATTAACCCAAATAAGCTCATCATAAGCCAGATTCTTGGCAGACTCTGGTAATTTTGAAAATTTCAATAATGCCAAAGCCGTTTTATTCACCTCAGTAACATTTTGCAATTTATGCGACAGTTGCAAACGTAGCTCTAAAATCTTCACTCTTTCAGATTTTGACATTTTTTGGCCAAGAACGATCCTAGTTCTTTCTTGAAGATCATTAAATTCCTTTTCTCGAGGTGATTTTTTTCTAAAAGCAAAAATGATTTCATTGATAAGCGCTTTTCTATAAATTGAATCATACTCTTCTTTTTTTGATTTGAAATCATAAGAAAAGTCAGAAGCATACTTCATGATCTGATAATTCTGTTTTTGAATAGCGAGTATATCTAACACTAGGTCTGCAGACTTTAAAGCCGTCCCTTCGTTTCTCTTGGTAGGATTTTTTTTGTATTCACCGATGACGTTCAAAAATTCTTTTACCGATGAATTATACTCTTTTGCCTCATATTTTATATACGCTAACTGATATTTGGCCATCAATTGCTTTGGGCCGTCAGGATATAATTTAAGGTAACCTCTGTAGGCATTTTCTTTAAGAGTCCTACTCTTGGATCGCTCGGCAACTCCAATTGCCGCGTCTAAAGAGGCTTCAAATAACTGAATCTTCTTTTTTTGATCTTCATTATTCTCTTTATTTTTTATCTCATCTTTTAATATTTCAGATGCCAGCAAATAGAATTTTACTGCTTCATTCTTCTTTTTGGCTTTTTCAAAGGTCTGCGCTGCCACAAAATTCATTTTATAATCTGAGCTATAAAATTTTAAGTAGACTTTCCAAAACTTTAAAAGAGAAATACTTGGCTTATCTTTTTCAACCCGGTTCCAAAATACGATAAATTCATCTATTTTATTTTTATATTTTTCACATAGACCTTTATTTTTTCTACAGTTCACAGAACCAATATTTGAAATTGAGGTCTCAAGAGTTTTCACCACCTGGTCAGAACGACCTAATGAGTATTCCGCCTGGGCAATGCGAATATAAGCCATTGCTTTTTCATAGTGATCGGTTGAGAATTCCTCTAATAAATAGTGATTAACAAATAAGTTTTCATTAAATCGACCAAGTCTGTCTAATTCAGAAGCCAAAAATTCAATATTTGATTTAGCCTCTGCACCGCTTAAATTCTTTATTTTTACGATCTCATTTTTATTAACAGGACCTTTTGCCGCGAACTTAGCATAATCCAAGGCAATATCAGCTCTAAGCGTAGCATCGATGTTCTTTTTTGAAATTAAAATTTTGGCCAATAAAGACTTCGCGTACATATATCGACCAGTATTAAACTCACACCAAGCTATTCTATAATCTATCAAAACAGATTTAAACCCTGGA
>JAGRAA010000267.1 GCA_020435185.1 Bdellovibrionales bacterium
TTGCCAGTGGAAAATCTACGGTTGCCAAATTTTTTGAGGAATTTAATATTCCGGTTATTGGAGCTGACCAAGTGTCTCATAATTTGACACGAAAAAACCAAGAAGCTTTCAAAGAAATAGTGCGATCTTTTGGGAATCATATTCTATCTGAGAACGGGGAGTTGGATCGTAAGCAATTGGCTAAGCTTGTATTTAGTCAACCAGATCAGTTGCAACTTCTAGAATCCATTTTGCACCCAAAAATTCAAAAATATGTAAAAGAACAAAAAGAAAATTTTCAGAAAGAGGGTCATCTGGTAGCGGTTTATGATGTCCCGCTTTAAAAAAAAAAAAAAATGCAGAATCAATTTGATAGAATTATACTGGTTCAATGTACTCTTGAAAATCAAAGGCAAAGAATGAAAGAGAGAAATCATTGGACGGATTTAGAAATTGATCAAAGATTGAAAAATCAAATTCCTTTAAAAGACAAAGCTTCTCTTGCAGATATTGTTATAGAAAATGACGGATCCTTAGCTGATTTGAAATCAAAGATAAAAGAACTGATCGACAATGGTTTTACCATCCAAAAGAAAATCCTAGATTAAAATTGCTGCTAGCGAATTGAACTCCGGTATGAGCTTCGAAGTCAAGCCTTACACTAATAGGGTTAACCATAAGGTATTCAAACCCCACTCCTCCGCTGATCATGTAGTTTTTGTAATTTACAATAGAGGCCAGACTTTCTTTTGGAATAAGTAAATGACTTAGGCCATATTTATAATAAGGTCTAAAAGAACTTCTTTCGGTAAAGATAGTCTTTCTAAATAAATGAATAAGCCCTTGGGCATTACTGATCATATCAGCTCCGAGTTCCCATTTTGGAGAATAAATTTTTTCAAAAAGGTATGAGCCTCCAAACATGGCTTTTCCGCTATTTCCATTATCTTTTAAGTCGATAAAACTTCCCAATCGGACGGTGATAGCTTGGGTAGAAGTATATTCATTTCGAATGAGATTCTTT
Organism: Bdellovibrionales bacterium; assembly: GCA_020435185.1. Classification (GTDB taxonomy): domain Bacteria; phylum Bdellovibrionota; class Bdellovibrionia; order Bdellovibrionales; family UBA1609; genus JAGRAA01. Next base: position 1,004 of record JAGRAA010000267.1, read on the forward strand.
CTCTGTGGCATGGGAGGTGGAGGAGTAATCGAATATCCTTCGGCCTCTAATTGCATGTTAAGGGGTGGTTCATCACTGGCTGGGTTTAATTCTTCTTGTTGGACATCTATCGGAGCATCACGATCAGGACTGGCAAATGCCATGGGAAAATTTGAAAACAGAATGAAAATAGTTAGGACGAAAGTATAGATGAACTTCATGTATCAAATAGGCCTCATTAATAATTAAATCTTACTGCAATTTTTCCTATTTCAAAAATAATAATTTTCTTTTCTTCAACACATGCTGTTTGGTCGAATGTCGAAAAAAAATGTAATCTATGTGTAATAAATTGAAAAGCCTTGCTTTCAACAAAGGGGGTAGAGATCATGAAAAAGTAACTTTTATCTTTAAATTCTATAAAACCGACCAGGAAGGCTTTTAATGAAACATAAAATTTTTGGTTTATTGATCATACTGTTTTGCACGGCGGGGCAAGCGGCAGTGGTTGATCCAAGTTTAGATTTCGTTATTCATCAAGATTACACCAGCATTAGAGCCCTAGGAATGGGAAATGCTTTTGCTGCCGTGGCAGATGATCACAGTGCAATTTTTTATAATCCAGCGGCCTTAGCTCGCCGTAAAGAGGGTGTCGTGACCGGAACTTTAGGAGGAGGAGTTTCTAATGACTATTTTACCCTTCTTAAAGATATTCAAGACGCCTCTTCTCAATCGGGTTCTAATGGAATAACTCAAATCACCAATTTGCTCCAAGAAAACTATGGTAAGAACTTCTACGCAAATTTCAAGTGGTCCGGAATGTGGGCCATGCCAGGGTGGGGAATGGCTTTCTTGCCCATTAACCTCACTTCGAGTTTTACTCCTCATTATCAAGGGGCTCCCTCCTTAAATGTGACCGCATATATAGATACGACTGCGGCTTACTCGTGGGCTGATAATTTTAACTGGATGGGAAAAAAAGATAAATTTTCTTTTGGATTTACCACAAAAATGGTTCATCGAATTTTCTTCTCAGATACCCTTAATGCTTTGACGCTGAGTCAAGGAGGAGAGGTCTTCGATCAAAGTCGAGCTGCAGAGGGGTTAACTTTTGATATTGATGTTGGGACTCTTTGGACGCCGTATATTTCAAAAGATAGCTTTTTTTCGTTTTTAGAATATGCAAAGCCGAACTTTGCTCTTGTGGTGAGAAATCTTTTGGACATTGGCTATGTGTCTAATCTTCATTTAATAGACCCTCATTCTAACGAACCAACGAAGTTGAATAGAAGGATAGATTTGGGATCTGATTGGCGTTTACCTAAATTTTGGAAATTCGACCCTCATTTTGCCTTTGATATAAGAGAGATTCTACATCCAAATTGGTCCTTTAAAAAAGGAGTACACTTGGGAGCAGAACTTTATTGGACAATGTATGATTGGTGGAAGGGAAGTTGGAGCATTGGATTAAACCAAGGGTATCCTTCTTTCGGATTTGGTGCTCGATTTACGTTATTTAAGCTAGATTTAGCTTATTTTGGTGAAGAAGCTGGAACGGCTGATACGCCCATAGAGTCGAAACGTTTTATGTTGGATGCAAGCTTAGAATTTTAAAAAACTTAAAAGGGATCAAGATATGAGAATTAGTCTTTCAAAAAAAATTATGGTTTTTCCTTTTTTGCTTATCGGAATTGGATTTTTAGGATGTAAAGATGCCGATAAAGAGTCCATAGCCCAAGCTCAGCTCTGTTTAGATAAAGTCACACAAACAGATACTGCAGCTGTACAAGCTTGTCTTGATAAACTCGGTAATGTCGATACTCAAGAAGCGAATATTGTAAGATGTTCAGGGGAAATTTTATTAGGCGGTCTGACCACTGAAAAAGTAGTGAATGCGTTTTCTCAATCTAGTGGGAGTCAGGCTGCTCTTATGGTGACTTTGGCTGTGACGAACCAAGGAAGTGGATCAACAGATACGGCGAATAAAACGTTAGCATTAAAAACAGAGACTACTTGTAAGAAATCTAATGTTTCAGGCCTTATTGCTTTGGCCAGTTTTTCTAAAATTGGAACCGTAATGGTTGTAGGGTCGGGCTTAAGTTGTGCGGATCCCTTAAATTGCACTCCTGCAGAAGCATCTACTATAGTCACAAACTGTTCTTCAAATTGCAGTCCAGAAGAAGTGGGCAATACCGCAATTATTGTCGCAGACTCATACTGTACCGGAGACAATGTGAATTCTCCTGAGTGTAAAGAAATTCAGACAGCCATTCAAAACGGAAATAGTGACCCCACGACAATTGGCCAGTAT
>JAGRAA010000268.1 GCA_020435185.1 Bdellovibrionales bacterium
ATGACGGTTTACGATTTTTTTGTAAAACGGGCATTGGATCAATACTTTTACGATCTCTATTGGAAGTCTAGCTTTATTCTCGTCGGAACCCCTTCCGGCGTGACTCTGTCACCTGAAGGAGCTCAACATGGCTGGAAGTCGGACTTTCAAATTCCCAACCAAATTACTTGGGAGCCTTTTTATTGCGTAGAACTAGATTGGATTATGGCTGATGCTATTCATAGACATCTCACTTACACTAACGAAGGTCGCACAGGAGTCCTCATTAGAGGAGTCACAAAGGGCATAGATCAAAAGCAATTTTTAAAACTACTGAAAACACAAGCTCGCTTTAAATCAGAACCCGTAGATAATCTATGTCACAAAGACTTTATGCTCGATGGTGGAGTTTCTGAAGATCAAATCGCATGTGTCAGCGATGAACAAATCCTTGGAGAAATACAACAAGATGTTCTTAAGGGCGCCTACTTTTTGATTAATTACAAAAACTACAAGGGCTATATACCTGGCGAAAACGTTATTCATATATTCGCTATGGGAGCCTTAGTTGATGAAGCTATTAAAGCCTCAGAAAAGCTTCTTCAAGAAGGCATCTACGCAAACGTGGTATCTGTAACCAGCCCCGATCTTCTCATTGGAAATTTGGCACAAGAGAATGACTATGAATACTTAAAACATGACTTAGGAGTGAGTGATAAGCTTCATATCACGTCTGAAGACTTTAGCAATATCGCCGATATGGTGAGTATTTCTGGACGAAGAGTTCCCATTGTAAGTACTCATGATGGCGAGCCTGGCTTATTAGATAATATTGGTTCTATCGTCGGAGTAAAACACGAAGCTTTAGCTGTAAGAAAACATTCCAAATGTGGACGCCCGGCTGATGTTTACAAGTATCATGGCATTGATCAGGATGGCATCGTAAGTGCCGCTAAGAAAGTTCTAGCAGAAACAGCCTTAGAAGGAATTAACGTTTCTTCATACTTATTGGCTCAAGCTGCAGAGAAACCCAGCTCTATAGGCTCATGGAAAGACCTTGTTTAGACTGACATAGGGCCGATTGTTTAACTTTTAATCGGCCCTGTTTTTTTTTCTATTTCTCAGCAATTAGTCATAATTTGCCTAATTTATGTTATTTTAAATTCGAACTCCTTTTTATAAGAATAGACCTACGGCTGAGGTTACATACGAATGGTTGAGCGAGATAAAAAGGTCAATTTTACTTTTCTATTTTATGAGGAATTCTTGAGAGCAAAAACAAAAATTAATGTTTATTTAATCTTAATTTGGCTTTTTTCATTGTTGCTTTTTGTTCCAGACAGCAAAGCTAATCAATGTATAGACACATTTGACAAACTGGTTTCTCCCACCCTTCAATCTCCTGTCTCTCCGTTAATAATGAGAACAAAGTCATTTTACAATAGAGTAAATGATCTTCTCGAATCCGAACAAAAACGCCCCAAAAAACTATGGGAAATGAAATCTAGTACTAACAACAGAATATTAGCCCACCTAGCGAATATGTCTGTCCCTGAAGCTTTGCCTTTTTTTAGACAATCCCTATCAGTAATGAATTCTAGAATCAGACTTCTTAAACAAGAGGCTTCAAATCCATTTTCTCTATACAAAAAAGCTGGTATTGATATTTATATTGTTATTAATCAACTAAAAGCCGAAAGAGCTTTGGCCCAAGGAATTCTCTCTCGTGGAGAAGTAACATATCAAGAATGGACTGAATTTTCATATAGGCTATCTTCTATGGTCAGTTTTGAAAATTCTAAGAACTTAAGAATTTACTATGGTGAATTAATTCAAAAGCCACTTTCGGAACTCTCTAAGTTTGATGAAGATCAAATTGTTTCTAACTTACCGGAAGTATTTGCCAGACAATTACGTGATCTTGAGTACACCAAAAGAGGAGTATTCAAACAGAAAATACGCTTTTTTTTGGACTCTGAGTATTTTCCACTCTTACCCTTTTTCACCATTAACCCTCCATCTATAAAATCGACTAATTGGAGTTACGCTCTAGGCATCGGTTATGCAACTATAAACCCTGGAATGATCTCCTACCACGGACAAACAAATTTTTCTTATGGTTACCTTGAGCATGACCTTGGACATATACACTTTATCGGGAGCCATAACCCATTTATTCCGGCTTCAAAATCTTCAAAAAAGCAACAAATTCCGCTAAATGTGGTTCCCGACAACTGGATTCTTAAAGATATATTCTCTATGCGTAAAAAAATTATTAGCGAGCAAATTTACTTTAGAAATTATCTTTTCCGAAAAATCTCTTCTCTCTCCCAAAGAAAGCAAAAAATAGCTCATATTTGTATTTTCTACGTCACACACGAAGATGGCGCAATCCTACAACCGAACAATATTATCTTGGAATTACAAAAGAATAGAAAAATTGCAGTTGATGCCATATATGAAACGTCTATTGACCCAAGAGAGTCTTTCTATAAAGAGTTCGAAAATATACCCGTGTCTCGTCGTATAGAGCTTATCGAAGAGGTTATGAGTGTCTTAGTCGACGCGAGCGTGCGTTATCGCGGCCATATAAATTAATTCTATATATTAAATTTAGGTAACTACTTTGCAATCATCGAATAACTAGGTTATTTTTTTCTTTTACAACAATTTTAGGGGGAAAAATATGCCAAAAAGCATCTGCAAGGTATGGGGTCACTTACTATCGTTTTCAATTTTTCTTTTTTTGCCATTAATCGCAATGGCACAAGAGGCTCCAGAGCCCTCCGGAATACTTGATAAAATAGATGGTTTTGTCGGTGAATACATTGTCAGCTATATCGCCGCGGTTTTATTCTTTCCGGTTCCCTTCATACAACTCCCCCTAGTTCTTTTTGTAATGGTCTCTGGTGGATTGTTTTTTACCTTTCGCTATGGCTTTGTAAACATAAGGTTATTTAAACACTCTATAGACGTCATTAAAGGAAAATTCGACAACCCAAAAGATAAGGGTGAAATTACTCACTTTCAAGCGCTGACTTCTGCTCTTTCGGCGACAGTTGGATTAGGAAATATCGCCGGAGTGGCCGTAGCTATTCAGCTGGGTGGACCTGGAGCCGTGCTTTGGCTATGGGTCGTTGCCTTTTTTGGCATGAGCATGAAATTTAGCTCCTGTACGTTTTCACAACTTTATCGACAATTCGATTCAGAAGGTAAGGTTTTGGGTGGACCAATGGTTTATCTCAGCAAGGGCTTTTCTGAGTTTGGGCTTCCGGGCTTGGGAAAATTTCTCGGCGCTCTTTTTGCCGTTCTCTGCATCTTCGGTTCATTTGGAGGCGGAAATTTATTTCAAGCGAATCAAACCTACGAACTGCTTGCTGGCCAAATTCCTAGCTTAAGAGGAGATGTGATGGCATTGATAGTCGGTATTGTTTTGGCCTTCTTTGCCGGCATTGTTCTCATCGGAGGAATCAAAAGAATAGCAACAGTCACATCTAAAATGGTTCCAGCAATGACCGTATTTTATGTGACTTCATGTCTAATTATCATTGTGGGGAACTACGAAAGAATTCCTGAAATGTTAGCTTCTATTTTCTCTCAAGCATTTAACCCTGAGGCGATTTACACAGGTGGTTTTTTAGGGGTTCTTATACAAGGTGTAAAACGAGCTTCTTTTTCTAACGAAGCAGGAGTCGGTTCTGCCGCCATTGCACATGCCGCTGCAAAAACCGATGAACCTGTAAGAGAGGGTGCCGTTGCCATGATTGGTCCGTTCATCGATACACATCTTATTTGCACAATGACTTCTTTGGCGATTCTTATAACAGGCGCTCATTTAGATCCTGATTTAGCCGGAAAAGGAGCACTCATCACGGCAAAAGCCTTTGCAAGTATACATGAGGTCTTTCCCATACTTTTAACTATCGCTTCTGCCGTCTTTGCTTATTCAACTATTATTTCTTGGAGCTATTACGGAGAGAGGGCCTGGGAATACCTTTTTCGTAATCCAAAAAGCGTCGTTTACTATAAGCTGATTTATATATTCATCATCATAGCAGGACCCATCATTTCACTAAGAAACGTCATTGATTTTTCAGACCTAATGATTCTAGCGATGGCCTTTCCTAATATTATCGGCATGATGTTTCTGTCCAAAAAGATCGTACCTATGATCAAAGACTACATTGCCAGATTACAAACTGGTGAAATGAAAACCTACAAATAGTAAAAACGTACTAAAAGGTACCTTTTAGGTACGGACACACTTTGGTG
>JAGRAA010000269.1 GCA_020435185.1 Bdellovibrionales bacterium
ATGTTCGAGTTGTCGAGCAAGTACAGTCTGGCCCTGTATGAGTTTTTGCAAAAAAGGAAAAACCTCCAGTTCATCAGCTACGAAACCCTGACATTGGAAGAGACCAGGGCCATTATGGGGGTAGGGAAGAACAAGCTCAAATCCTTCGGCCACTTCAATGACAAAGCCCTGAAACCCGCCCTGAAGGAAGTTTCCTTCTTGACAGAATATGAGATCACCGCCGAACCCATTCGCACCGGCCGGGCAGTTACCCATGTCAAGTTCTCCTGGCAAAAGAAAACCGATGTCGGCGCCCAAATAGCCGCCGTCGAAGAATTGGAACGGAGCAAAATCGGGAGAAAAGCCCGCTTGACTGGCGAAATCGAAGACCTGTTTGCGATCACCTCATCCCAAAAAAGTGATAGTTCGCCGCCGACAGCTCATATCAGCAATTTCATGCCGCAATTGGAGGAAGGTCGATCCAGGCTTTTGGTTTCTCCTTCCGGCGTCGAGCGCGCCAAGGAGGTTATCCGGCAATCCGGCCAACAGCTTGATGTCTATGCTTTGGAGCAGGAGTTTTTGGCGCATGCAGAGAAGACGGGATTTGCGCCGGGGAATGTGGATGGGGCGTTTGTGGGGTTTGTGAAGAGGAAAGTAGTTTAAAAAGGTCTTACTATTTGGAGTTGCTAACCACAGGATATAAAATTTTAAGCTATAACTAATGTTAAAAAAAAGTTAAATTTTTTAAAAAAGTTTATTTGTTTTTTTGTTTCAAATAAAATGTTTTATATTTGATCGTTGTTATTTAATTCTCTAACGCTTTGCTCAAATACTAAGTGTTTTATTACCTTTAACTGTTTCGCAGCACTGACTTTCAAAAAAAGCTCTCGACATTTTGCAGGTGCCTTTACTTTGGGTGAGCAAAATTTCAGCCCATACTATCTCATTTGGTTAATCACTAATTTAGTTACTTATGAAAGTAATAGCCGAAAGGAGTTTAGACGGGGAACACTTGTCCAACCCTGCACTATTGCCATTATTGATCCTAGGTTATCAAAACCTTACCAAGTTTCTTTCAAAGAAAACATGGCTTTATCAAAATTCTTTAAATCAATTTAAATCAGAGTCAATGGAAAATTATCTTAAAGAACAATGCACACATCTACTTCAAACTCTTGGAATAGATCCGTCTTATTCTCGTTTTTCTCAGTTCGAACACCGAACTAATGTTCATTTAAAAACTGAATATCTCCTAATGAGCATTGAAAATACAATTGAAACAGCTAAAAATTATAGTATTGAAGGGCGAGTAATAAGTGAAGCAGTTCAAAAGCTAGAAGAAGATATTAATCATTTTTTTAAAATTCAGTTATTGCTCAACCATTCTCAGCAAGAACAAAAAATTAACCATGAAAAAGAAAATATCAAACAAGCTCTTGAAAAGCTTATAGTTGTACTAAAAACTGAAACAGAAAGTGATCGACCTACCCCTAAAATTATAAGATTATTAAAAGACATCAAAGCCAAAGTGGATTTTATTAATCATATTATTTCCAAAACCCAGGAAAGTGAACTTTATAATTTAACTTCATAAATAAGTAAAAAGTGTAATTTAAAAACAACTACACCATGTATAAGTAAGTGATAAACCCAGAAACAAAATATTCTGAACTAAATTACTCTCTTTTTCTTGTTGAAGAAAAAGAAAAGGTGATAAGATTTAATCGTCCTACAAACAATGA
>JAGRAA010000270.1 GCA_020435185.1 Bdellovibrionales bacterium
AAAAAATTTAGACATAAAAACCTCACGTTAATGTAAATGAAATGAATAAAAAAAGAAGATGAGAGTTTTTTAAATCGGAGGAGAGAGTCCTGAATGGAGTCCAGGATAGGGATTTTTAATAAGCCAATAATAGTCGAAGGGAGGTTTTCGTAATGGAGGAGTAGAAAAGGATTCTATTTTTGAGAAAGTAGGCTTTACCCAATGAGTGTTGCTTGAGAAAGAAGCTAGTAAGAGGCCTTCGAAAGATTTAATAGATTGTTGATCTTCTTTATTTTGAAGGTCTTTTTGAATGGTATTGCATTCTAGTTTTGCTATTTGGCTTTCTTCGCTGAAATGATTTTGGATTTTATTGACAATTTTTTCAGTAAAATCGAGATGCAGAATGATGTTAATGCAAATCAATCCTAGCCAAAGCATAAAGCAATGCTTCAGTTTTGGAGAATCCAAAACAAATCTTCTTGGATAGATATTTCGATTCGTTGACGTATTGTGCACAGGCTTTTAATATCTGAACAAAGTCTTTTTACAACCGTTTTATGAATTTTATCTGAGATATTGCGCCGCAAGACTTTTGTTTAGCTAGCGGATAAGGGGGAGACTTCACTGTCTTACAGAACACTTTCTCACCAACCTAGATCTAGGTTGGAGGAAATCTTATTTTTCAGATTCTTGAGGCCATATATAATTTAAACATGCGGAGGAGAGGGTTATGTTCGATTTAGATAAGCGAGTTACTTTTATAATGTTGATATTTTCTTTTTTATTTTCTACGGGAGTTCATGCTAGGGAAACAGATAGAGATTGTATGCTATTCAATAAAAAAATGAAGAATGAAAGAGTTGGATCAAAAAACCAGCTTCCCATTAAAGTTGAGCCAAAACCAGACCCTAAGGATCCTATGCAGTGGGGGTCGGTAATAGTCACAACGGGGGACAACGAACAAATCACTTATCGCTATGATGAAAAGTGTGGAGTCGATTTGATTTCGATGGCAACCAGTAAACCAAATAGTGGAGGCGGAACTTCTACCTCTTATATTCACGTTACTGGTCATATGTGTAAGCAGATCGATTATGCTATTGGGAGAAATCAATCTGATGTCTTTTGTGATTCAGATAAATTAGATGCAGTTTTCAGTCAAGGTTCAGGATATGGCGTGAATATTTCTGCTCCAGAGAGAACTCCTGAAAAGCTTTGGCAGTTTTATGAGCTCTGTAAACCCATTTTATCAAAGGTTCCTTCTAAGCAGCCTTTGCCGCATGCTAACACTTGCCGTGCGATTAGTGAATCTGTGGGGAAATTCAAATTTGAGGCTTTTTGCAATAAACGCAATTTAACCTCTGTTTTTGATCAGGCGTCGGGCTATGGGGTGAGTTTTGATAGATCAGAGAGAACCCCTCATAAGCTTTGGCAGTTGCATCGACAGTGTGAAGCTATGCCTGTAGCAGAGTTTCGAACAAATAGTGGTAAGGGATCTTCTCAGTCTGGTGGAAGCAACTAAGGCTTAAACATGAACCTTAGGAAATTTTAAGATCACTTTATTTTCTTCTGGAATCATCTGCATTTTTTTCTCGTCCACGTTGGATGGCAACGGAAGAGATCGAGAGAAAGTAGAGCTGAAAATACTCTGAGAGGCTCCATTTTTGTCGTCGTTCTCAGATTTTTTCTCGATTTTCCCGGTAATGGTTACATATCCATTTTCAACATGGGTATCTAGAGTCGTCGATTGGAGATCATCGATAACTATGTCATAATAAACAAACTGATCATCTTCTCTTTTAGAAATGTCATTGATAGAACCTCCTCCAAATTTCTCTTCAAACCAATAATCAAAAGGTGAAGCGGATTCGGTCCCGAATTTTTTTGTTTCTTTCATCATATGTTCTCTAAACTGTTTCATTGATTCAAAAGGATCATCTTGATTAAAAAAATCATCGTCAAAAAAAGAATCAAAATGTTTTCCCATTTGTTTTTGTTGTTTGAAAATTCTATCGAATAAATCTCTCTCATCTTTTGATTTTATGGCTTCTATAGATTCATCATACCTTTTTTCAGAGCGAGAAAATTGATTCCGATTATCTTTAGTAAGTGCGGCAAAGGTAATGAGTCCGCCAATAAGGGCTCCGACCAGTGAAATACTTATAACTTTTAAAGTGGACATAAGGACCTCCTGTTATATTTGTTAATTTAATTTTCAATCTAAAATTGTCAAGATGTAACCAGCGAAGAAGATCTGTGTGGAGAGAATTCCACATTGATCCATTTCAAAGACTAGAAAAATTTCAACACCAAACGTCTCAATTTGAGAGCGTACTGTTGCAAAATATTAGTGGTCAAAAAGTTTGATTCATCCTAAATGCGTTAAATGGGTATAATTTTGCCAAAAGTTTTAATTTTTTATTAAGTTCCATTAAACTAAGAGAATATGTCATTAAATACTTTGATTCTAGGGGTGGGGGGCCATTGAGGATTGATTTGGGGCTTAATTTTAGGATGATCATGGTGTTGGCCGTGTCGTCGTTGATGGTGGCTTGTGGTACTCCCTTCGAGGTCTATGAAGAATCAGTCTCTTCAAAAGTGGTCATTAATGGCAAGGCTCAATTGGGTCCAATTTCTGGTGCGCAAGTTGATTTTTTCTGTTTAAGCAATAGGGGTCAAATGTATAGAAACCCCATGGCGTCTACAACCACCAATTATGACGGGACTTTTCAGTATGAATTTTCTGTAGCGCCACAATGTGTAGTTGTAGCCATGATTTCTGGTGGTCAGTATGTCGAAGAGGCAAACGGTTTAACGATTGAGTTAGGGGATGTTCCAGTTCGCGCCCTATTGGGAAGGTTGTCTAACAATACTGAAAATGTTTCTCTTAACGCTTTAACTGAAATCGCTTATCAAAGGTTTGAAGCTTTAACCGAATCTTACAAAGAACTTGATTCACAAGGTCTTCTGTCGCTTATAAAACGCTCTCATGAAGAGATAGCATCCACTGTGGGGTTGAGTTCAGGGACAAATGTGAGAAAAATTATTCCTTCTAGCCCAACGGATGCAGATGCTGATCCTGATTCGATAGGTAATCAGGTCGCTTTGTTATTGGCGGGAATTTCTCAAATGGCTGTGGACGATAATGACAACTCTATTTCTTATATGGTGAATTTTTCTCAGGATTTTAGAGATGGCGATTTTGATGACAACCAGTGGGAATCTCTCAGCGATAAAGTGAACAAATGGGTGGATGGTTCTAAAAATAAAGGTGGGTTCAAAAACAGAACATTTGAAGTAAAGATCAGACCAAATATAGATAATGAATTGTTTCCTATTCCTCATTCCACTCGACCAAATCAAAAAGGGGAAGAATTAGATGTTGAGGCTAAATCACTTGGCATTGATAAAATTGGTTCTAAATGGATTGTTCCTAATCAATGTAGTAAGTTTCAATTAAAGGTTGAGGCAAGAAATTCTTACAATGATTCTGTGGAGATAAGTATGAGTTCTCCCGTGCGCTTATATGGAGCTTACTATTCGGAAAGCTACAATGGGACAGGAGATCCCATTGGGGTGCATTTTTTTTCAGATGAAGATTGTAGTGTACAAATTACTGAAGTGAATTTAAACACGCCATTTTATATTCGGTTATCTCGAAACACAGGATCTATTCCTAGTGGAGAAGTAGAAATTATCTCCAGTGACCAATCAACGCCGAGTCTTTTTCCTGGATCGAAAGTTTTAGAAGTAAAATAAAAAATGAGAGCAGGCCAAGGATAAGATCCCTGGCCAGTTTCTTTTATCTTAAGGCTTCAAAAGCTTTGTTTTTCATTTTTAAATAAAAATCACGTTGAGAACTATAAAGAGGAGCTTCACTATAAGCTTTACTAAAACGCTCATAGAGTCTTTCTACTCTCACTTGAGGCATACGTCGAACTTGAATATTAAAAATTTCATAACTTTTATTATAACCCATTTGTGCGGCTTTAAGATTAGCTTCTCGTGCTTTGCTATAGAGAGGTGAGGAATTGTAAAAAGATTGAAACTCTAAAGCCTGTACTTCGACGGGTCTGAAGCCTTCGCGCCATTGTGAATATTCGTATTTCAAGAATTCAAGGCCGTAATCATAAGAGTGATTTAAAAGAGCAAGGTAGGTCTCCCTCTCTACAGAATAAAGCGCGGAGTTTTGGTATTTTTTGTCATAGTCTCGAGCGATATCAAAAACTTGACGAGAATTTGTTGTGTAGCACTCAATTTCTGCATTGGCTTTAACTTTGTAATCATTGAATGAAGTCTTCATGGTATTCAGGTAGAGTTCTCTCTTTACAGAGTACAAAGGAGCCACTTTATATTGGCTAGAGAGATAATCGGAAATTTCAAGGATATCTTTTGCGTAAAGTTCTGAGGGCATATGAGCATTTTTCAAGTAGTGCTCAATCTCACTTTTGAGATCTTTCATTTTATCGAGTGAGATTTGTCTTTCTTGAGAGTACATAGGTGCATTTTGATACCTTGATTCCCAGCGTAAAAATTGGTTCTCCATGGCTGTGAATTCTTCAAAAATGTAATTGTATCTAGCTTCTCTACCGCAGTAGTTTTGTGAGTGCGCTTGTACACTTAAAAAAAGTGCTAAAGCACAGAGTAGTAGTTTCATAATTCCCCCTCATTATTTAACTCATCATTGATTTCATTATGGCACCAATAGAGTTGTATGCCTATCTACTTAGCTATTTTTATGCCAAGTCAGCTTCTGGTTGTTCTTCATTACGAGTCGTGATAAATGCAAGCATGTCAAATTCAAAATCCTCTCCCTTAAGTCGATTGTTATTTTATCTTTCTCCTTATCGAAGCCGCGTTATACGAGCGAGCGCTTTTTCTGTGTTGAACAAACTCTTTGACATTATGCCTGAAGTGCTCATTGGAATGGCTATTGATGTTGTTGTGAATAAGGAGGCTTCGTTTTTAGCAAGAATGGGAGTGGCCGATTATATTCATCAATTGGCGATTTTGGGAGCTCTTACTTTTGTGATATGGGTTTGTGAAAGCTTATTTGAATATTTATACAATCTCGAGTGGAGGCGTTTAGCGCAGATCGTTCAGCATAAAATGAGAATGGAAACCTACGAGCACGCTCAGAACTTAGATTTAGCCTATTATGAAGATCAGTCTACAGGAAATTTAGTGGCTATCATCAATGACGATGTTAACCAGTTAGAAAGATTTTTAGATAACGGTGCAGTTCAGTTGATTCATGTGATGACCTCAGTGGTCGCTGTGGGAGCTATTTTCTTTTATCTGTCTCCTTTAATTGCCTCTCTCGCTTTTGCTCCGATTCCAGTTATTTTATGGGGAGCTTTTTATTTTCAAAAGCGTGCTCAGCCCCTTTATGCAAAGGTGAGGAATGCGGCAGGGCAAATTAGTGCTCGATTGACGGGGAATTTAAGTGGCATTGTGACGATTAAGAGTTTTACTGCCGAACCCATTGAAATGAGAAATTTAGAATCGGACTCTCAAAAATTTTTAGAAGCTAATGAGCAAGCCATCAGACTAAGCTCAGCGTTTATTCCCTTGATAAGAATGGCTATTTTGACCGGGTTTATTTTTACTCTTGTCATTGGTGGATATTTGACCATGAAGGGTCAACTTCCGGTGGGCTCTTATGGAGTTCTTGTTTTCTTAACTCAAAGACTACTCTGGCCATTAACAGGCTTGGCACAAACAGTGGATAATTATGAAAGAGCAATGGCATCGAGTAACCGCATCTTAGATCTCTTGCAAACTCCTATAGGCATCATCGACAACAAAGACTCAGAGATGGATGGTCCTATTAAAGGTGAAATCGAATTTAAAGAGGTAAGTTTCAAATACTCTACGGGGCCGATGCGTTTAAAAGGGATTAGCTTTAAAATGGCGCAAGGATTGAATTATGCCTTTGTTGGTCCAACAGGAAGCGGAAAAAGCACGCTCATGAAGTTGCTGTTGAGATTCTACGAACCCACAGAAGGACAAATTTTTATAGATGGTCAGCCGCTTCACCGCTATCCGTTGAAACGATTGAGGCAAGCCATAGGCTTAGTGAGCCAGGATGTTTTTTTATTTCAAGCGAGTTTGAAGGCGAATATATTGTATGGTAGACCTGACGCCACTGATGAAGAAGTTCTTCGAGCGGCGAATTTGGCTGAAGTCGATGAGTTTGCCCAACATTTGCCTATGGGTTACGAAACTCCAGTGGGGGAGAGAGGGCAAAAATTATCTGGAGGGCAAAAACAAAGAATTGCCTTAGCGAGAGCAATTTTAAAGAACGCTCCTATTTTAATATTAGATGAGGCGACTTCTGCGGTGGATAACGAAACAGAGGCCGCAATACAGCGATCACTCAGCAAGATTTCAAAGGGTCGAACCATATTGGTGATAGCACATAGACTATCTACTGTGGTGGACGCCGATATGATATTGGTCATTGAGAATGGGCAGATTAAAGAACAGGGAAATCATAACTTATTGGTTCAAAATGAAGGTTTATATAAAAACCTTTGGAATGTTCAAACAGGGCTTTAGAGATTTAAACTGTCTCACAGAAATATGGATATACTGTGCTCCTCCGACCTCTAACGATTTTATTTTTAAATGAAATTCATTATTTCGGTCGGTACTTTCCAAAGTTATACTTTGGAAA
>JAGRAA010000271.1 GCA_020435185.1 Bdellovibrionales bacterium
GAGGGTCGCAGGTTCGAGTCCTGCCTCGATCACCACTTTTTTGCACCGCTCCCTTAAAATTTGCCTCTAAAATCTCACTAAATTAAATGTTAGGTATGAAAAGAATATAAGAAAAACGAAAAGGATATATATGAAAGCAATATTTGAAACCTCTATGGGCAATTTTACCATTCAATTATTTGACCAACAGGTTCCTAATACCGTGAACAACTTTGTCGGTCTTGCCAGTGGAGAAAAAGAGTTTATTGATGCTGAAACGGGAGAAAAAACCAAACGTCCCTTTTATGACGGTTTAATTTTTCATCGTATTATCGATGGCTTTATGATTCAAGGTGGCTGTCCTTTAGGGGCTGGTTATGGTGGCCCTGGATATAACTTTGCCGATGAATTTCATCCTGAGCTTGCTCATAATAAAGCCGGAATCCTTTCAATGGCTAATGCTGGTCCAAACACCAATGGATCTCAGTTTTTTATTACTTTAGGACCAACTCCCCACTTGGATAATCATCACTCTGTTTTTGGACAAGTTGTTGAAGGAATGGATATTGTTAAAAGTATTGGTTCAACAGACACAGACGGCAATGACAAGCCTCGTACTGACGTAGTGATCAATAAAGTCATTATCGAAAAATAATCTGTGTTCTTTACAAGGCTCCGATACGGAGCCTTGTAAATCAACACAACCAACAAACCTAGGGTCTTCTTATTTCTTCTCGATCACTTTGACCAATAAAATCTCTCGCCGCTAAATATAAAGCGATTCTTTTATAACCTTCTAAACTTATATTTGGGATTTGCACCTTTACACTGACATCGTCTATTAAATCTATATTTAAAACTGCATCAGAGTTGATAGTATTCACATGATAATCCTGCAAATTTGATCCACGCACATTAAGCTCTTGGTAAACTATCTCACCTTCTGAAGTTTCGATAGGATTTCTGACCGTCAACTCTGTGGCCCCCATCCCTCCATCATCATCAAATTGACTCACCGGAACAGCAGCTTTCATCATACTTTCGAGCTCTACGGCAATATTTTTATCATTGGAAACGTTTATTCCAGCTTTAATATTTCTTAAAACCGCGTGAAACTTGCCACCTCTCTGAATACTTTCTGCCACTCCCGATTCAAACACATGAACAATAGTCTGTGGGCTATACAGTCTATGCTTATAAAGACCATATAAACTCTTAACGTCTTCATCATTTTGCTTTAACCTCTCCCATCTTTCTCTATTTTTAGAAGAAAAACCAGGACCACTAATAATTTGATCCAACTCAAAGGCCATCGTGGCTACAGATTTTCCTTTAGATGCATGTCCTGTTAAAGCATTTTTAATTTCATCCAAATTATCGCTATATAACAACTCAGCTAAGGTATAAATAGCCGTGCTTCTTGGAGTGCTAGTGGGGTTCAACATGTCCCATTTTTCAGCCAGTTTGTCTCGCAACACAGCCCCAGGATCATGATCCCATAAAACCTGTTTCACTTTTCTTCCAAAGGGGCCCACCAAAGGAATTTGAGACAAAGCGGTGAGATCCGTTCTTCTTATCGGATCGCCACTTTGCCATCTTTCCATGATGTCATTAGATTTAATGACATCAATTTCTCTACCGTCGTCATCCGTACCTATAATAAGAGATCGCTGAAAAAAACTAGATGGTCTATCACTGACTAAACTTTCACTACAAAGGCTGACCTCTTTAATCGGAAACAAAACACTCACTTGTCTTCCGAAAGACTTAGAGTGAAAATCTGCTAAAAATAGAGCGACTTCATCGATCTGTTTTTGCAGACCTTTAATCTGGGTCTTTCTAAAGGTCATATCTTCAAAATCATAACATAGCTCATTTTTATCGTTTCTATCCAACTGAGTGTATTGCTCAACAATAATTGCAAACATCTGATCTAGTGGTGTGTATTTGACTTGATCCAATTCAAGATTGAACTTTCTGAGCACGCGAGAAAATTTATTTCTAAAGGATTCTTCCGCCCAACTCCCCGACTTGAGCTGATCTTTAGCATACTCATTCAAACAACCTCTGATTTCTTCATTTTTGCTATAAACGGTACAGTCTAATTTCTTAGTTTGCGCGGCAAATAGGTGAAATGATGAAATTAAAACTGTAAACGATAAAAGTGGTCGTAAAAACACTCAGTTCTCCTTGAATCTGTAAAACAGCAATATATCACAACAACTCTTGATTAATTGCTTTAGTCAGGCAAAAATTAGTTAATTTGAAATAATTATATTTACGCCAAAGTTCTATACAAGGTGATGCCATGAAAACTCTACTACTTTTGTTAATTTCTAGCACTTTTTTGTCAAGTACCCTTTGGGCCGCCGAACCTTCGGAACCCCTTGAATTCATAGGAATCGTCCAATTTGTAAAAGGCCGACCTACTTTAAGTCTCACCAACCATCTTTCCGACTCACAAAAAAAAGAGGAAGCATTAAAATTTAAATCTTTTTTTCACCGAGGAGATGCCGTTACCTTAAGAGAAGGAGATACTTTAAAGTTCATAACCGCCAGTAAATGTACCGCTGTGGTCTACGGACCGTCCACTCTAAAAGCTCCCGCAAAGAATACAAAAAATCATATTTGGACGGTCGAAAATGGAAACTCTCGCTGGATTTGTAAAAATCGTGAACCTCAAGAGGTTGCACTTGATGAGCACAGTGTGACTTTAAGTTATGGCGAACTTATATACACCGATAAAAAAATTCTGACTTTTGAAGGGCGCTTGAATGTCGACAACCAAACCCTCTTTCCCAATATCATTTATCGCCTTTCTAGTGGAACCTGGGTTATCGAGTCCAATGACCTCGTTGAAGTTTCGGCCTTTGACAAAAAGACAGCCAAACCTATTGAAAGTTTTGATCTAGAAATTCCAAACTCTCCATCTTCAATAAAAACAAGGTGGACGGCTGGAGTTATCGTGGGCGATGCTCAACACATGCATGACCAAGACAGATATAAAATAAGAGAAATGAGCACGAACGGTGAAAAATTGTCAGTGATGTTTGACGCCTACGATAAGCAATGGGTGGGCAGTTTCAGCTTTTACCGAGAAGAACGACCTGGTCTCGATTCTCATCAGCAAGAATGCTTCCCTTCTGGCGGAGCCTCAACTATTGGCACCTCAGTTTGCCCTTATAGCTCTTCAGATTTTAATTCTATAGAGAGTATAATCGCCTCTATAGGAGTGAGATGGAATCCTCATCGATGGTGGTCATGGACAACGGCTCTTGGAATTGGACAAAAGAAATTTTCTATCGAGGCATCGGGCCCAGAGTTTGAACCAGGACCCAAGGGCCACTTTGCCAGCGATTTTTTGGCTCTCCAACTTTCTGGAGGTTTAGACTTTTACTTAGAAATGTTGAATTGGCTTGGTCTTTATGGCGGAGGAGATTTAGTTTTCTCTCAAACTCTCGCACACATGGGGACCAGACCTGAGTGTGGAGATGGAAGCTGTGGCTCTAATGGCTTTCCGGATGGAGTAGATGCTGGCTTCTCAACATTTGGCTTACAGTTACATCTTGGATTGAGCTTGCTGTTTTAGTTAAACTAAGTAAGACCATTTTTTTAAGTTATCTGCAATATAAAGCCCAACGATAACCTCTTTAGGAATTTCACAAAGTTGACCATATTTAAATAAACTTTTGGGAGGCAATTTACATAACCCTCTTTCAAAATTAGAAATCATTTGAGAATTCTGATATCCTAGTATCTGACTAATTTGAAGCTGGGTCATTTCGGCTGCGATTCTATAAAGCCTGCAGCAGGGTCCAATTATGCTCAGCGTTTTACTGTTAGATACTTCTTTATCCGACAGCTCGCTATTTAGTAATTGCTTAATCCCATCATTTTCCATTTCGCCCACCATCTGTTTAGTTCTCGGAATAAAACATTCGGCACTTCGTCTAAACACAATATGTACGTGTATCATACAATATGTACGTATAGCAAGATAATACTTATGACGTTAAATTGAAAGGATGAGCAGACCTCCTAAAACAAACTTACCACCCTCTTTACAGAGTACATTAAAAACTGTGGGTAGTAACATAAGAGAAATACGCCTCGAAAAACAAATTAGCCAAGCTGAACTTGCTCAAAAAGCAAACATATCTAGTACCACTCTAAATGAAATTGAATCTCGCCAACATCGTGATATTCGATTATCCACTTTAGATGCCATCGCAGAGGTTTTAGATATTTCTATTGTAGAACTTTTTATTGAAACCGACATCAAGCTTTCGAAATCCGACCGAGACCAGCTCCTTAAAGCTAGCGAAACACTGCAAAAAATTGTTCGTAAAACCAATAAGTAAAATAAATTTATTTTTTGGCTTTAAAGGTAAAATATGAAAATAAATCAATTTCTTCCTAGTGAAAGGCCTCGAGAGCGCTGTATCCAATATGGGGCAGAGACATTGAGCCTAAGAGAGTGTTTGGCCGTCCTATTAGGTACCGGTCCCAAAAACATAGGCTGCTTTGGGCTTGCAGACCAAATCTTACAATTCACCGATCTGACAAAACTGGATGAAGCTAGTTTTTTTACGACCTATGGAACAGACCCCTTAGTGCGGCTGAGAAACGTTCATGGATTGGGACCTGCCGGACAGGCTAAAATTCTCGTCGCCTTAGATTTATGTAGAAGGTTCTCTGAGTATAAGTCCATTGCAAAGCACAAGACCACGGCAAAAGACGGATTAACTCTAGAAGTAAAAAAAGCCATACCAAAAAGTATGTACTCCAGCCCCATCGAAATATTAGGTTTTGTTCCTTATTTTCAAGATGGGAGAGTCGGTCAATTTGTAGAAATACAAAAAGGAGAAGAACGTTTTGTCAGCGTAAGCTCGCAAAAAATACTAAGATCTGTTTTGCTATGCAAGGCTCAAGGATTTTGGCTCTTTCACAATCATCCTGGCGGAAATGACGAACCCTCGACAGATGATAAATCCATGACACGCAATATACGATGGCTTTGTAAACAACTAGATCTAGACTTTAAAGGCCATTGGATTGTAGTCGGACAAAACTTCGTTCAATGTTAAAGATGTTTAAAAGGTACGGACACACTTTGGTGTCCATGTTGCGTTAGCATAATA
>JAGRAA010000272.1 GCA_020435185.1 Bdellovibrionales bacterium
AGGAAGAGAGCTTGTGGCCAATGACTTTATCTACGCTTGGAAGAGACTTGCTGATCCACAAAATAAAAGCGATGGATTCTGGATATTTGATGGAAAAATTAAGGGACTAGATAAATGGAGAGATAATCTTTCTAATAATAAAGGAAAGTTTGAAGATCCAATAGGGGGACTTAGGGCTGTTGATGATCATACCTTACAAATTAAACTGGAGAAACCTTATTTTCAACTCCTCTATGTGTTGGCTATGACCTACTCAGCGCCAACAGCAAAAGAAGCGGTAGATAAATATGGTAAAGAGTATCTTAACCACCCAGTGGGTACAGGACCTTATAAATTAGAAAAGTGGGTGAGAGGATCTAAACTCACTTTGGTCAAAAATGAGAATTGGGCTGGAGAAACTTACCCTACCGAAGGCGAAGAGCAAGATAAAAGTAATGGATTGCTAGAGGACGCAGGGAAGAAACTTCCTTTTGCCGATAAAATTGTTTTTCACGTCATTATTGAAGATCAACCTCTATGGTTGAACTTTATGAAGGGCAATATTGATATGCTTGGAATTCCAAAAGACAATTTTGATTCCTCAGTGAAAAACGGAGAATTAACAGCTGACATGAGAGATAAGGGCATAAGATTGCAAATCACCAGCGAGCCTGATGTAACCTACATTGCCTTTAATATGGAGGATCCCGTTTTAGGGAAAAACGAAAACCTACGAAAAGCTTTGTCCTTAGCTTATCATTCGCGGGCAGTTATCAAGAAGTTCTACAATGATCGTGCTGTATCCGCGAATAGCCCTATTCCTCCCGACATTGAAGGCTATGATGCGGATTTCAAAAATCCTTACAAGACCCATGATGTTGAAAAAGCGAAAGAATACTTAAAAAAAGCAGGATTTCCTGGAGGAAAAGGCTTGCCTGCATTTGAATACATAACCACGAGTTCGGCAACAGCTCGCCAAATGTCAGAACAATTTAAAGAGAGTATGGCTCAAATTGGAGTAAATATAAAAATAGCGACATCTTCTTGGCCTCAATTTTTAGAAAAAATTAAAAATAAAAAAGCGCAGATGTTTGGCATGGCATGGTTGGCGGACTACCCAGATGCAGAAAACTTTTTACAGCTTCTTTATGGTAAAAATATTTCTCCTGGGCCGAATGGATCTAACTTTAAAAATAAAGAGTTTGATAAACTTTATGAAAAAGCATCTTTATTGCCCCCTGGAGCAGAAAGAGAAAAGCTTTACAAAGAAATGAGAGATATTGTTGTGGAGAAGGCGCCATGGATTCCTGGAGCGCATAGGTTGGGCTTTTACACCTACCAAGGTTGGCTACATAATTTTAAACGTCATTCTATTATAAGTGATTATTTTAAATATCTTCGAGTGGATCTTAAAGAAAAACAAGAGTTGAAAAAGAAGTTGTAAATGTACAAATACGCCTTACGCCGAACTTTATATATGATTCCAATTTTATTTGGAATTTCCATAATTACATTTATTTTATTCAATGTGGCCGGAGGAGACCCGGCCCTTCAATTAGCAGGTAAGAGTGCGACTAAAGAGCAAATCGAAGAGCTACGCAAAGAACTTGGTTTGTCGGGGTCGTATTTAGAACAGTATGGATTTTATGTAAAACAAATTGTAACGATGGATTTTGGGAGAAGTTGGTCCACTAAGCAAAAGATATCGCAAATGATCTTTGGCGAAAGCTTGGCGGACTCTCCTGTTTTGGTGAGTATGTCGCTCACTTTTCCAGCTTTTTTTATAACTTTAATGTTATCTATATGCATAGCTTTGTTGGTTACTTTTTTCAGGGGGACCGTTTTTGACAAAACGGTGATGGTGATTTCTTTGTCGGCCATTAGCATAAGTTCCTTGGTTTACATTCTCTATTTGCAATATGGATTAGGCTATTCTTTAGGTTTATTTCCCATATCTGGTTGGGATCCGGGTTGGCTAGAGCGTTGGAGCTATTTAGCCATGCCCATTATTATCTTTGTGGCTTTGACGTTAGGATCTAATATTTTATTTTATCGCACTATTTTTATGGATGAAATATTTCAAGACTATGTGAGAACCGCGAGGGCGAAGGGGCTGGATAATAAAAAAATCATGTTTAAGCATGTTTTAAGAAATGCCATGATCCCTATTATTACTTTGGTGGTTTTACAGGTTCCTTTTTTAATTACAGGTACTCTTTTGATCGAGTCATTTTTTAGTATTCCAGGATTGGGAGGATTAATTTGGCAGGCTGTTAATAATTCGGATTTTCCAGTTATTAAAGCTTTTACAGTGATCAGTGCGATTGTTTATATGATCTTTCAGTTGATATCTGACCTCCTGTATGCGGTGGTCGATCCTAAAGTGCAGTTGAGGTAAAGCGATGATTGATGGTACACGCAATTCTTTGTGGTGGGATGCCTTTAGGCGTTTAAAAAAAGATAAAGTGGCAGTGGTTAGCTTTATAGTTATATGTTTTTATATTCTTCTTGCTATTTTATGCGCCAGCGGTGTGATGTTCACCGATTACTCCATCACAGATGATCCAAACAGTTATAAGCCTCCCAATTTCGAACATTGGTTGGGCACAGATTATTTAGGTCGTGATGTTTTGGCGAGAGCGGCTCATGGAACAATCACTTCTTTAACAGTGGGCTTTTTCGGTATGGGAATAGCTGTGTTAATAGGAACCATATTGGGTGCTTTAGCGGGGTATTTTGGCGGCCTTATCGATGAGCTCATTGTGTGGTTTTATACGACATTAGATACAATTCCTTACTTACTTCTTCTCTTATCTTTTACCTTTGTTATGGGCCAAGGAATAAAAACCCTTTGTATAGCCATAGGGTTGACCTCTTGGGTTGGCCTATGTCGGGTGCTCAGGGGGGAGTTTATAAAGCACCGGGAACGAGAGTATGTTCATGGCGCCCAAGCTTTGGGAGCGGGGCATATGCGTAGAATTTTCAGGCATATTTTACCAAATGTTTCACATATAATTTTAATCAACTTTAGCCTCGGCTTTGTTTCTGTCATTAAATCTGAGGTTATATTAAGCTATCTCGGATTAGGGGTTGAAGCGGGGACTCCCTCTTGGGGAATTATGATTGATAACGCTAAGTTAGAGCTCGCTAGAGATGTCTGGTGGGGCCTCTTTGCGGCAACGATATTTATGTTTTTCTTAGTTTTGGCCTTTAATCTATTCAATGACGCGTTAAGAGACGCGCTAGATCCGAAGCTAAAAAATAAATAGGGCTATTGCAGTCTGCGTAATTTTCAGTATAAATAAGGGTTTAACGAGGGTATTAATGAGCGAAAATTTAGTTGAAATCAAAGATTTAGTAGTGAACTTTAAAACTGACGACGGCGTTGTTCCGGCGGTTAAAAAGATCTCTTTTAATATTCCTAAAGGAAAAACCGTGGGCTTGGTGGGAGAGTCTGGATCTGGAAAGAGTGTAACCTCTTTAGCCACTATGCGCCTTATCCCAAATCCTCCAGGGACTATCGATGGTGGCCAGATCTTGTTTGAAGGCCAAGATCTTCTTAAGCTTTCTGAAAGCCAAATGCGTAAAATTAGAGGAAAAAAGATTTCGATGATCTTTCAGGAGCCTATGACGAGTTTAAACCCTGTTTTTACGGTAGGAGATCAAATCGCGGAAACTTTGATTTTGCATGAAGGTTTAAATAAAAAAGAGGCTTTAGAGAAAGCTATTGTCTTAATGGAACAGGTGGGAATTCCTGATCCTCACAATCGAGTGAAGTCTTACCCTCATGAAATGAGCGGTGGGCAAAGACAAAGGGTTATGATTGCAATGGCTATAGCCTGTTCTCCTGATTTATTAATTGCGGATGAGCCAACGACGGCATTAGACGTAACTATACAAAAACAGATTTTAGAACTTCTTGCGGATTTGCAAAAACAATATGGTATGAGTATTTTGTTTATTACTCATGATCTTGGTGTTATTGCGGACATTGCTGATGAAGTTGTGGTTATGTATAGAGGGGACATTGTAGAGAAGAATGATTGTGAATCTATCTTTACGCATCCTCAGCATCCTTACACAAAGGGTCTTATCGCCTGCCGACCGAATCTTGATGAGAATCCTGCTCGGTTGGCAACCGTGAGCGACTTTATGACTGAGGATGGAAAAGAAATTGAATTTACTCCTATAAATGTGAAAAAAACCTTAAGACCTATTAGAGGCAACCATGATGTACTGTTGGAGATAAAAAACATTGCTAAGCATTTTCCTTTAAAAACGGGATTGTTTGGAAATGTTAAATCTTGGGTAAAAGCGGTAGATGACGTTTCTCTTAAAGTG
>JAGRAA010000273.1:0-1047 GCA_020435185.1 Bdellovibrionales bacterium
ACAACCGTTCTTTCATTCTAAATAACTTTGAATCAGGGTCAGGCAAATGGAATGAAAATTGGCAATACAAATATAGTACTAATCCATCTAAATGCTGAATGGATCAAGTTATTGCATCTAAATAAGTACTTATAATTTTGGGGGGTTCCAAGCTCTCAAGAGTCTTTTTTATTTTTCAATAATCCATCTTGAATAATTTGAATTTTGGTGTACCAATTATAAAACCCCCAAAAAGTCAAAAAGATCCCAACAAATACGAATACCAACGAAATTACCATCAAAAAAGTTATCTTATATCTGAGCCTATCAAGTTGAAGACTCGTAATCCTATTTTCTTCTGAGAGTAATATCAGTTGACGGTTTCCCTGAAATTGCGATTTACTCTCACTCCTTATTTCCTGTAAATCTCTTAAATTTTCGATAGAAATTATGTGCAAGAGATTTCGAAAGGTCTCAAAAAAATTTTCAAAATCTTTCTTTGGAGAAAGATTTAAGTCTTTAAGCTTTTTAATTTTATCCACAAATAAATTCATTAGATCTATTAATTCAAGCCTCGAGATATTTGGNNATTTTTAACTTTTGACTCAAGTTCTTCAATTTCTTCCATTTGAGATTCTGGAATTTTTATCGAAAAAGAAGATGTCTTTAATGCCCCAACAATGACGCTAATCACTGCTTGCGAAGAGGGGGTGGGGGTTTTTAACTCTTTTCCAAGTTCTTCGATGTCCTCGCTTAAATGTTTTGCATTCAAATTGTTTTTAGCAATTTTCTGGGAAAGCTCAAATACTCTTTCCTCTAGAATATTATTTTGTTCTACCCAAAATATTCCTGGCGCTAAAATTAAAATTATGCCGGTTAAGGCAACAAATTTATAAAGATTATCAGAAGGTGGGAACCCCGTTGGAATGGGAAGAGTCATAGAATATCCTCACATTATTTTTTCAATTTGTTTTACTCCGCCACTCTCTTATCAAGAATAGAACCCTTAACCCCACCAAAATTCTTAATCTCCAAGTTTTAATATTAATCTTCTTTTTTTAAGGAGGG
>JAGRAA010000273.1:1068-1525 GCA_020435185.1 Bdellovibrionales bacterium
AGAACAAATTATTGAATGAGAAGGTAAAAGATAAAGTAGAGTATAATCTCACTGAATAAGTGTTTTACCTATCTCGCCTCCCTTCCTCTGCTCCTTTCGGAATTTATATAAATTAACCTACCGAATGCGGGTCAAGGCTTTGAATAATTTCTTCTACCTTGATTGTTTGATCACTTGCCCCCTTGTTTTCAGTACAGCCAAGATATTGGGATTTAACCACAGATTGCATTTTAACCAAATATTATTTGGGGACTGGGATTTGGAATGGAGAGGAGTTCTGCGTGGCACCTCTTGGCCACTAGGAGGCATAGGTTTTAGAAGAGGACTGAATCAATCTAAAGATTTCTTGATCTTGGGCTTTTTTGCCTACAAGACCTCCAAGATTTTCTCCATCAACATCTTTATTTAAACGATCACTACAGGATTTTTTATAAGCTTTCTCGATTGTCCCGCACCA
>JAGRAA010000274.1 GCA_020435185.1 Bdellovibrionales bacterium
TTTAAAAATATTATTTATTTTATTAATGACGTGTGTTTCGCATGCCTATGAGCATGAACATTTCGATTCTGAAATAGTACCTAAAGGAAATTGTGGCAACAATTATCTCTTACCGAATCAAAACGCTAGACTGGGATCTCATTCATTTATTGTGATAGGTAAAACAGACACTTCTCATCTGCTGCTTGATCACCGTTCAGGAACACCTCCACACAACTATCATTACATTTTAAAGATCAAGGTCGACGCCATTGAAATGGCGACCTATGAGAGACTTCTAGAAAAAACCAAGATCGGGTTGCCCGCCATTACCACCATTGATTTTGACAAAAGCAGAAAACAAATAGGACGTACTTTCTTTTGTTTACAAGATTTACCTAAAATTTTCGGCAAACAAAAAAAGCAAGGTGATGAATTTGAAAAATTATTTCCAATAAAAGCGACTTGGCAAGTCAATGCTGATTTCGAAGGTGCATTTAAAATCGGTAAATCCATCGTACCAGAAGAGCCTCGTTTAATTTTAAACAGAGATGATGTGGAGCTTTTGGTTTACCGGTATCACTCCTCCTATTTGTACCAAGAGGATTTTAAAAAGTATATTAAAGAACAAGGAGGAGCGGGAACATCCAAACTCTCTCATGCTCCGATTGCTTTTAACGAAGATGTGTCACAAGCCTCTAAGCACAGCTCCTTTTTTAAAACTATCGAGCTTAGTGAAATAGATAAATTTCAGTGTCCAGCTGATTATTATCTACCAAACTATAAACTTCCTATCACCCCTCATGCCTTTTTAATTTTTAAAGGAAGTCAAAAAAATCAGTACTACTTTGGGTCTCTTTATGAACTGGCTCCTTTAAATTATCAGACTTGGTTTGAGGTCTCCCTCACTCCTAATCAGTCAAAGAATATCGATGAATCTTTACGTTCTAATAAACCCGCTTTACTTGTATCAAGTAATCGATTCTGCATGGCAAATATTCGAAGTCTATTAAAAGATGATAGATTCGAGATCAAAGGAGACCTTTATAGCAATAGTATCTTATCCCCTTTTGTACTTGGAGAAAAACAGGCTCAACTTACAATTAAAGCAAACCAATTAAAGCTAAAGACAAATAGGACACTGAATAGCCTGCTAGATCCACAGCTAGTGGCGCGAGACGTATTTAATTTTGTCGACATTAAGACTGTAATTCCAGATGTGTTCGTCGAAGTTCGTTACAACACGGATTGGAATTTCATTGGGCACAAAATATTGGGTTACCGAAACAACACATGTCTACTCACTAGACAAGCAGCGATGAAACTGGCCGATGTACAGACTGACGTTAAAAAACTTGGGTATTCTCTACTTATTTTTGATTGCTATCGACCTCAAAGAGCGGTTAATGAATTCGTGACCTGGGCAAAGGATCTTACAGATGCAAAAATGAAAACCGTTTTCTATCCAGAGGTAAAAAAATCTAAATTAGTCCCAGAGTATATTGACGATAAGTCAGGCCATAGCAGAGGGAGCGTTATCGATTTAACATTAGTACGATTAGGCTCTAAAATTACAAAAGGTCTGCAATTCAAAGAAAATATGACCGATTGCCGAAAGACAGATGGAATTGAAAAGACCGGACAGATCAATATGGGTACTAGTTACGATTGTTTCAGCCTCCAAGCTCATACCGATAGTAAACAGGTGGAGCAAAAGCTTCTTGAAAATCGAAAAATCTTGAAAGACACAATGGCTAAACATGGCTTTGTAAATTACCCCAAAGAATGGTGGCACTTTATATTAAAAAATGAGGCTTATCCAAAACAGTATTTTGACTTTGAAGTTTATTGAGAGGCCTTGACCTCTCGAAGTCATTAAATCAATTTTAAAGCCATTCTGGCTTAGGCGGAAAAAAACCCGTAAACTCACAAAATCGTTGTCCTCTTTCTGACGCATCTCGAGTGCGATTATTCCATGAGTAGGTCTCTTCAACGTATTTTAGGCTTTTACCTTTCACTTCAACATTAATATATCGAGCACTATTGGTCGATGCTCCACAAGGTTGAACCAACTTGCCGGCTCGAGCTCGGCGATCATAGCTGATTCTGTAGTAGTTTTGGTTATAAGACTTACAAAATTGCGGCATTTTTAATTGGACAACACTCTTGTTAACTATGCTAAACTCTAACTCTCTCGATAGATTTTCTTCTGACACCACTTGTTCCTCACACCCCACTAGCTCATCTTCAAAATATCTACATTTTTTGACCTTGCAAACTCCTGTTACCGGTACACGAACCAAAAAACTATCTGTTACTTTATCGTAAGGTTGCCATCGGGCTTGTGCGTGTATTGAAAAGACGCCAATCACGACTGTAGAAAAAAGAAATTTAAAAAACATATAAAACCCCCGAATTAATTTAAACCAGACAAAATAACTTATAAAATAGGTTAAAATCCAGTCAACTTATTTTGTTTGAAATATTCAACTCTCCAAAAACCCACTTAATAAATTGTGTATGGCTTCAAAAGTCTTCTTAGCTTGCTGTTCACTGTCTTTTGGATCAAAAGAGGTGACAATCCTATGGGCATAACCCAGGCGAACGGTAAGAATAAATTCTACAATTAAAATCGCATCCCTTGGGGCCAAATTAAAAATCTCACATAAGGTTTTAGATGCAGTCTTTAGCCATTTACTTTCGTATTTTTCGATGATCTGACCCAGTGAGTTTGAAGTTCCGCGATAACGGTAGAATAATTTGATAACCGTAGGATTAAGGTGTGTAGTCTCAATTAAAAAATCAGTGCCGTCTTTTAATTGCTTTTCTAAGTCGGATATGTTCTGAGGAAGTTCGGTTAAATTAACTCTCGAAAAATAAGCGCCTAATTCATTTGCCGCAAAATCAATGAGATCATTTTTTTCTTTGCCAATGTATTCGTAAATCCAAGGGCGAGACACCGCTGCCTTTCGAGATACTTTGGAGTGAGTGATTCCATTCAATCCTTCCCTCTCTATGATATCCAAAACTGCATTAGATACTGCAAGTTGCTTATCTTTCTTTGAACTGACCGACACATTTCACCTCCTTTTGTCGGAACATTATTTAG
>JAGRAA010000275.1 GCA_020435185.1 Bdellovibrionales bacterium
TTTATGCAGATTACACATCTTCTGAATGGAAATCTAACCCCATAGCCAACAACACCTTTCAAGAGAACCTCCTTGGCCACCAAGCTGGGATTCATTTCTATTACTCCTCTCATCCTCAGTCTTTGTCTTATGGTATAGGCTTCAGATTACTTCCTCAACTAGAACGATCTTCAGCTAACACTCTTAAACTCAAGGATTTATATTCTTATGGAATTGGAATCAGTTGGAAAAATTCTTTCGAAAAAGATCTTGAGGCGAGAACGATTATTGAGCTTCACAACACCGATGCATTTTCTTTTGTTCATCTCCAATTTAAACTTAATTATTTAGCACCGGTAGGAAGAAACACTTTCTTTTCCTTAGGACCTTTTTTAAATCTAACCTCTGGTCAAAGCGGACAGGTGAATTACTTTCTCGGGCAAGTTGGCTTACGCTGGGGGTTTTTATGGTGATCGTTAGAGAGTGATTAGAATTCAATCAGAATCTGTTGCTATTTTTTAATAAACTGAAAACTTTCTTGCCCACTCATGGATAATATATAGAAGGGATAGTTTCTATAGGCTCACCTCTTTGATCTTGGTAGAAAATAATCCTCATCTTTAATTAGAGGTTAATATGTACTCTAATCCATCTCTTCCTCACAAAGTCGCAACAGGAATGCATCCTAAAAATCCTTTTGTAAAAGTCGAAGACGTGGCCACGGTTCTTAGCGCAAAGCAATTAAAGCACCAGGGTCCCGATGTGACAAAAACCAAAGTAGACATCCTCTCGTATGAAATTGAAGTTATTAGAAAATAATTCAGAGAGATGATTGATCCCTTCAAAAACGTCTCATTTTGAGATCCCTTCATAATTTTGAAACTCTAGAAACATCTCTATGTTATACTTAAGACAATACTTTTACACACTTATGGCTAAGGAGCGTTTTTGAAACTAATAAGAGGTGTTTATTTATTTATTATTTTCTCTCTATTATCAGGCTGTAAAATAAACACTCTTATTGAATCTTTACCTTCATCTGAAAATGGTAACGGAGGTGATTCTCACTCCGCAGGAATAACGCTCTCTCCATCAAATTTAAACATTGACCCTAATCGAAAATACAAATTCTCTGGACAAGGCGGAACCCCTCCCTATACTTATTCAACAACTGGCGGCACCATTTCGTCTAACGGAGTGTTTACAGCCACTGGAGGCGGGTACAATGCCACTATCACTATTCAAGATAGCCTTGGGAATTCTTCAACTTCTAATGTCAACGTAAGCGCAATCCCTGAATACAATTGTGACGATATCAACTACTCAACGATAGGTAGTGAAAAATTATCTGGTATTTTTTACGACCCCGGCGGTCCCTCAGGTAACTATTCTTCATTTTCCACCTGTTTTGTCTCCATAACATCACCAGATCCTTCACAACCTATTCGTATTGAATTTTTAGAACTAAATACTGAAACTGGTATCGACATATTAGAAATGATGGACAAATTTTGGAATCCCATCACAAACTATTCTGGCAATACGCTTCCAAGTAATGCAAACCCATTAGACACTGTTTTATTCAATTTTAGCTCAAACGGAAGCATCGAAAGTTCTGGCTTCGCGATAAAATGGAGTATTGAAGATTCTGTGAACCCATTAGTTGATGGCCCAGATAATGTGTTTTATGGTTGGACAGAATCCTACACCATAAAGTCTGGAGTTCCTCCTTATAGCGTAAATATTCTTTCTGGCACCGGTACAATTAATAGCATTTCTAACTCAGCATTTGAATTTATCCCTCCCTCAACTCCGACAACTACGGTAATAAGAGTTACAGACGCTTTGGGCAGCTTTATCGACAAAACGCTCACTGTTACAAACGACGCATTAAACCTAAACATCGCCTCTACTATTTGGCTAAATCCCGCGGGCGGACAAATTATTTTTGTCCCTGGAGCTGGTATTTTACCTGGAGCCACAGTAACAATAAACTCTAACCCTTGTCCTGTGACCGATTCTGGTCCTGATTTTATCCAATGTACTGCTCCCTCAGGAAGCGCCGGATTTGTCGATATTACAATCACAAACCCAGATAGCGAGACCGTCACTTTATCTAACAAGGTCTCTTATCGACTCGGTGAATGGACCCTCCTTGCACACCATGGAGCAAACTCTAGAATTTATTACTCACTCACTTATGCAGCTAATAGAATTTTCCTATGGGGCGGACAAGATCAAAGCTGCGCCCTCGGAAGCTGTTTAAAAAATGATGGGTTTGTCTATAACCCTGTGACAGATTCTTGGAGCCCTATGGCCGCAAGTCCTCTTGATGCCCGTATCGGAACGGCAACTGCATGGACTGGTTATGAGATCATCTATTCTGGAGGGAGAAATGGATCTTCAACTCCTACCGGGGCAGCCTATAACCCTTTCTCAGACACATGGAGGAGTATTTCTTCAGCTTCTTATTCTCAGGGATCCCGTCAGGCCTTTGCTTCTGTATGGACGGGAAACGAACTAATCATTCAAGGAGGTCAACACGGAGGCGTAAAATCAGATGGGGCGGCCTATAATTATGCCCTTGATACGTGGAGAAATATTNNNNAATATTCCCACTCAAACCACAAGATGGAATCATAGTGCCTTGTGGACAGGAACAGAAATGGTCGTTCTTGGTGGTTGCTCGGGAAGCACATGTTCTAGCGCTGGAGATAAAATATTTTTACCCTACGCCTATAGTCCTAGCTTGAACACTTGGATGGCCTTAGATAACGATGTTTCAATGGCCCCCCGTACATCGGTTTATGAAATTGATATTATGACTTACACCGGAAAAGACATTCTCATTGCCGGAGGTTTTTTAGGCACAGGGCAAAACGGAGCCAGGTATGATCACGCAGTAGACACATGGTTTCCGTTAACCTCGGCAAATTGGACAATCGCCGAATCAATATGGTCAGGGACACATATGGTTAACATACCTTTTACAGAGCCAGCTCACCTTGACCCTCTGACTGACGAAACTCTCCGCGGCCAAAACATGTCTACCATCGGTGCGGCGAATGGAACTTATGACAAATTAGTTTTTGACGGAAGAAATGTATATTCTCTAGATGGTACAAGCACAGGCCAATTTATAAAGTATGACTTGGGCCTGGGCGGAAACCGACTCAACAATATGAATGCAAATGAATGGTTGGATACGGGTATTGCCACAGGCCCATCTGCAAGGATGGGGCACTCTACCTTATGGACCGGAGAAAAAATTATTGTCTGGGGAGGAAATTCTCCTATGCCTGATGGAACAGGTATGAGCTACGATCCATTTAGAAATATATGGTCCAGTATTTCAGGGACGAATGCACCTTCTCCTCGAGCAGAGCATTCTGCGCTCTGGATCGGAGATAAAATGTTTATCTGGGGAGGAATTGGCCCCGGGGGATCTAAGACTTCTGATGGCGCCCTCTACGACCCTAGATCCAATACATGGAATAGCATACGCACAACCAACCAACCCTCTTCCAGAAGTGATCATACCGCAATTTGGACTGGCAAAGACATAATTATCTGGGGAGGACATGATGGTTCTAACCCCTTAGGAGATGGGTTTAAATACAATCCCTTTTCAAATAGCTGGAGTCCTATTTCGACTACAAACGCTCCTTCTCCGAGAAAAAATCATAGTGCCATCTGGACAGGAGGTGAAATGATCATTTGGGGTGGAGAAAATAGCGGCACTTACCTGAATGACGGCTTTAAATATAACCCAACCACAGACACTTGGGTAAATATAAGCGGAGGGGCCAATACTCCTTCTGTTCGCTCAAAGCATCTAGCTACGTGGACAGGAGGTGAAATGATTATTTGGGGTGGTCTAAATTCTACATCTGCACTAGGTAACGGAGCCAAATACAATGCTCGTAATGACTCTTGGACATCTATTGCCTCAACCAACGCTCCATCAGCTAGGTTTAATTCACTGGGATTATTCTTAGAAAGATTCATATTGGTAGGATTTGGCAAAGATCATCTCAACAACTACTTTAATGACTTAAAACTCTACAATATCTACTCAGATACTTGGATAGACGTTAGCTCATCGGGACTTTCTCAAAGAGAGCAAATAGGCGCCACATGGCTTGGATTTGTTGGAGATGGTACTGGAAAAGGAAATAATTTTTATCGCAACAACCCCTCTGGAGATGTTCCTCGGCTTTTTCTCTGGGGAGGCGGGAAAGAAACATCTGGAGAGCACTTTTCTGATGGTCGAGTGTATCGAATTAATGACTACTAAAACACCAAACAGAATATTAAATACAATTGCTATAGTGGTTTCCGTTTTGGGATCTCTTCTTTATTTCTCGAATCATAGGTCAAAAAAAATTGTTCAAATTGCTGACATCGTTATCGATGAAGAGTCCCTAGGAACTCAAGAAAAAATCAATAAAATCTCCGGACTATCCACTCAAAGAGAAGGCCTCTTGCGAGGTCTCATTGATACAGCCTACAACAAAATATTATTAAAAAAATATGGATTTGATCTTTCAAAAAAATCCATTGAATTAGAAAAAAATAGAATAGAGAAAAACACACAACTTCCAAAAATTTTAGATCAACTCAAACAGAGCCTTAGCAAAAGAGAATTTGATGAGTTCTTCATTTTAGCAAATTTAGTAAATCAAGCTGTTTACTTCGATCTGTATCTTAAAAACGAACAAACCCATCTAGAAAGCAGACGCAGAGCTTTAGAAGTTTTAAAAAAAATTTCTAATAACGATCTCTTAAGTTTTGCACACCAACATAAATATCCCATCTCAGAAATGCAGATCACAAAAGATCATCGATTAATTTGGTATCCATTGCCAAAAACAAAAGATCGATCCAGTCCCCCTTCGACTTTCTTAAATCAAGAAGAATGGGATCGGTGGGAAAATATATTAAAAAAAATTCCTCCCAATCAGATTGCAAAAGCGTTAATCAGTCATCGTTCATTTTGGTTAATTATTAAGAAGAAACAAACCCTAGGAAAAACCACATTCGAAGTCTTGTTTTTAAACAAAATGCCCTATGATCAATGGTTAAAATCTCAAAGAATGAGAATCCCAATAAAGTATTTTTAACTTCATAATTAAAAATAATGTGATTGGCATCAAATAAAGAATTAGACTCCAATATCCATTTAATGTATCTACTCCTCCACAAGCGCTTATAAAGTCAAATTCCATTTCATCTCCGTCTGAGTAGTTGATGGACAAACTTGACAAGGTCACTGGATCAGATTCTACTTGGTTGTCCATAACTACTTTTATTTTAAGATAACGATCGAGCTTCTGCCCAGTCACGGTACTTAGTCCCTGCCAAGTTGTCGTTGAAAAACTTTGCTCTTTCGAGCTAGCGACAAAATAATTTAAGCTACTTCCACTTGGAACATTACTCGCGTCTTGAATAGAATCAATAATCGGATGCAAAGTCCCACTATCAAAGACCCCAAAAACGGTTTCAAATTGACCCACCTGTGAATCTACAATCCCTTGTTCAGCTATTAATATAGAAGGAGCGTTTTCACTCCCTGTTCCCGAAAAGGTTTTATCAGCATCAGTGGCCCAAAACCTTCCCACTGAACCATTGCCTCCACTAGAACCCTCATTGTTGGAATTTCCGGTACTCCCGCCCATTCCCCCCAGAGCTTGAAATCCATTAATGCGATTATTTGTTAAGTTGCCTCCCACAAAAACAGAAATGGATCCTCAACCTCCTCCGCCGCCGCCACCACTTTGGGCAACGCCATCTCCTCCTCCGGCTCCACCATTCGCTAAAATATATCCGGTATTTTCTAGGGTAAAGTTTCCGGCAACGTATAAAGCAATAAAGCCACCGCCCGCGCCACCAGCGCCACCACTGTGACTAGCGATATAGCTTCCACCACCACCACCAGCACCACTTTGAATTAATTCAA
>JAGRAA010000276.1 GCA_020435185.1 Bdellovibrionales bacterium
CTTCTTTTTCTCCATTTCTAAAATAAAACATCCTTGAATGCTCTAAATACCTGTCTACTATAGAATAAACATTAATATTTTCGCTTAAACCCTTAACTCCGGGTTTAATCGTACATATAGACCTAACAACAAGGTCTACAGAAACTCCCGCTTGGGAGGCTTTATATAATGCTTCTACTACATCATTGTCTTCTAGATTATTGCACTTAATAACAATTTTAGTTGGCTTTCCAGATTTAAAATTTTCAATTTCTTCTCGAATTTTTTGCAAAATAAAGTCTTTCATTTGAACAGGAGCTACTATTAGTTTTTTATAATCGTTTTTTAACGATCGCCCGGTCAGATAATGAAACAATTCTACTACGTCCTGTGTGATTTCGCTTTTTGCCGTCAAAAGACCGATATCCGTGTAAAACATAGCTGTTTGGCTGTTGTAGTTACCCGTCCCTAAATGAGCGTAGGTTTTGATTCTTGCCCCTTCTCTTCTCACTGCTAATGCCACCTTACAATGTGTTTTTAAACCAACTATTCCATAGACCACATGGCATCCCGCATTTTCTAATTTATTGGCCCAATGAATATTTTTTTCTTCATCCATTCTCGCTTGAAGTTCAATTAAGCAAACGACCTGTTTACCTCTCTCTGCTGCTCTAACCAAAGCATTGATAATAGACCCTTCTTGGTTAGTCCTATATAGTGTCATTTTAATGGCTAAAACATTTGGATCATCAACAGCAGCTAAAATAAATTTCTCAACACTTGTACTAAAATTCTCAAAGGGATGATGGAGTAAAATATCTTTTTGGGAAATGCTATCGAAAATATTTTTATCGCTCGTCAATTCATGGGCTTCTGTCTGCCTCCAAACATTAAACTTTAGATCTTTTCTGTTTATACTATACAAACTAAACAGGTTTGAAAAATCTAATTCTGTATCCATAGGGTAGATATCACACTCATTTACTTCTAACTCATCAGTCAACAAACTTAAAAGCCAATCATTAACGGGAGGTTTAACTTCCAACTTTACCACTTCTCCAAATTTTCTTTCCTGAATTTGTTGAGAAATCATCGTTAACAAACTTTCAAATTCGTTCTCTTTATCAATTTCAACTTCTATGTTTCTTACAATTCTAAAGGGCATAACCGCTTCGATTTTCATCTTCGGAAATAAATATTCTAAATTATTTACAATGATATCCGTAGTGCTTACCCAGACTTGCTTTTCCTCTTTCACCGATTTTTCCATTGGATAATAACTTGGGAAAAAACTAGGGATTTTCAATCTAGAAAACACCAATTCACTCTGACCAGGGTAAGAAAGTGCGATGGCCAATGACGTAGATAATGTAGAAATGTGAGGAAAAGGATGAGCCTGGTCTACAGATAATGGAGTAAGCACAGGAAAAAGATCTTGTTTAAATTTGCTGGTAAAAAAAATTTTTTCTTCAGAGTTTAGCTC
Source organism: Bdellovibrionales bacterium (assembly GCA_020435185.1). Lineage (GTDB taxonomy): Bacteria > Bdellovibrionota > Bdellovibrionia > Bdellovibrionales > UBA1609 > JAGRAA01. The sequence continues at coordinate 1,463 of JAGRAA010000276.1, forward strand.
CTCCCAGGAAGATATATAAATCCCCGTTTTACTAAGCTCTTTTTTTAATTTTAAAAACTCTTCTGAAGCTCTTGCCAATAAGTCTAGAACATATTTTTTTATATTCAAAAGCTTCGCTTGCGCCTCACTTCCTGGATGATTGAGGTACAAGAGCCTAGAGATCCACATTCTTTTCATAAAAAGCTCATCCAAGTTACTATGAAGTATCCCTAAAAATTTCAGTCGCTCTAATAACGGTACAGAAACATCACACGCCTGTTCGAGTACTCTTTTATTAAATTCTAAAAGAGATAAATCTCTATCTACAAAATGATCGTTTTTTGCCATTTTGGCTGCCCATTTAGTGGCTCTGGCCTTTGATTTGGATTTTCTATTGGGCGTTTTCTTTTTAGTCATAACTATTTTTACCACACTCTACTTATTTGATCAGCGACTTTATGAGTTGAATAGTCCTATAGCCATACCAAGAGTATGTTTCTCCATTTAACAAAGCCGAGAAGTATCCTAACTCCTTTATTTCATGGATATTTTTTTCAAAAGGGTAAGGTTCTGTTGAAAAAAATATAATAGTCTTCTCTTTGTCTAGGTCTTGAATGTTGATCTCAGGATACTTATCTTCAGATTTAATATATTCATCTCCAAATCCCAATAATTTGAATACTGATGAAATATAGGTTTTTCGACCCATGGCCATCCAAGGGTTTTTCCAGATCATATAAACAATATTGTCTATGGATTCATTAGGTTTCTTAATCCACTGAAGAACCCCTGGGATGTCAGTAATTTTATAAGCATATGCCAGGTCTAAATTCACTCTGTCAAAAAAAGAAATATATTCATTTATTTTTTCGTTTTTTAAAATTCTATTTAAATCTATGAGCGATATTTTGACATCTTCTACTGACCTTACGTTTGTGACAAAACACCTCTGCTTGATGTTTTGTAAAAACTCCTTTCGATTTTCCTCTCTATCTAAAAGAACAAGATCCGCATCTATATTATTAATTTTTTTAAAATCTACATTTTTCGTGCCACCAACAATGGGGATCTCTAATGCCTCTTTTTTCGGATGAATGCAAAACTTCGTTCTCCCTACCACGTTAACACCGGCCTGAATCAGTGTTTCTGTCCAAGACGGCACCAAACTAATGACTTTTTTGTTATTAGTAAATTCATACGGGCAATGCCTACAACCATTTTTGCAACAATATCCTCGTCGACTTAAAAAGTCTTTTGTAAAAACAGTATTTCCATTTTCAATATAAAAATCTTTACTCTCACTCATAGGTTTTGTTTTCAAAAGGAATGGGCTGGGTCTTTTAAAAACTCTAGTTCTTCTTCCGTAGATGGACGGCCCAATATTGCATTTCTATGCGGATAACGACCAAAACGGTCGATAATATTTTTGTGCTTAATTTCATATTCTAAATTATATTCAAGTCCTTTTTGATTAAACAATTTTATGGCCTCTTCGTGTATTATCTGAGACTCACTATGCATATAGGGCATATATAAAAATGATTTAAACTGAGGAGACATATTTTTATCCACCCCTTTTTCAATTGCCATTTGCGCCAAACATAAAGCCAACCCATCATAAGCAAAGGACTGCGGTTGTTCTCGATACATATTTCTAGAAAATTGATCAATAAGGATAATCTCGGCCAAGATTCCTCCCGCGGTTTTTCTCCACTTAAATAATTCACATCGAACAGCCTGTTCATGCAAAGTTTTAAATTTTTTCGTGATGTCTTCATCTAATTTCGGGTCTTTTTTAAAATGTTGCTCCGAAGACAGTTGCCCAAACCAAAAATCCAGAACTACCTTTTCAGACACGAGACTCTCCTTTATTTGATACTTTTGATTAAAATAAATTTAGATCATAAATAATCAACAATTCAACTACACGACTTTATCTACCATATTCCATAAGCTCCCTTGTCGTCACGATAACCCTTAAAAGAGACGATAATTGGCGCCTATAGAGAAGACTACAGACATGTTACACCGGCCTTAATTTATCTTTTTTAAGTATTTTCAAATAGTTATAAAATATCAAAACCATTTACAAATGGCACTAAGTTTGCTTTCATAATTACTCATGAAAAACCAGGACGTACACGCCGAATATGACAATTTCTCTTTATCACTCCCGAGTATAAGTATAATTGTCTTTTTTACGATCGTGTTCACTATATTTTATAGCGTGAACACCAACACTTATGCTGATAAAATTAAGTCTGCGACCCCTAATCCCGTAGAGCCGGCTGCTCTAAAAGCTATTGACGAAGCACCCTCCTTACATAATTCGACAAGCATCGTAAAACCTAATACTTCGCCCCCTATTTCAGAAAAACTACTTATTCCACAGGCTGTACTTAATGACCCCGATAAGTTAGTGAATCCTGTTTTTAAAGTACCTAAATATCTCCACCCCCGGGTTTCTTTTTGGTTCAATGTTTATACGAAGTGGGATTCTTACAATCATATAATCCATCATGTTGATTATCCTTGGGTAGTTTTCGAAGTTGTTAATACAAAAAAATTTTTTAAAAACAACAAGTCCTATATGACTCAAGTTCACAATGCAAAAAAATATGTGCAGTTAAGAAAGAAGTTTATCAGAAACTCTCTTAAACAGCTCGCCAGGAAGAAAAATAAAGTAAAGCTCTCTTCTTTTCAAAAACAGCTTTTAAAACAAATCAAATCTCTTCCGGGGCCGCTAAATAAAAATTTAAAGATGGCTTCCGTAAATGTACGCTCTCAACTGGGGCAAAAGAATTATTTTGAATATGCACTTAAAAATAGTTCCAAATATTTGCCAGCCATGGAAAACACTTTTAAACAATATAGCCTCCCCACCGAGTTAACCAGAATTCCTTTTGTAGAAAGCAGTTTTAACGAAAAAGCTCAAAGTAAAGTTGGAGCCAGTGGAATATGGCAAATAATGCCTTATTCCGGAAAACAGTATTTGAAAATCAATAAATTTATAGACGAAAGAAACTCACCTCTTAAAGCCACTCTCGCATCTGCAAAACATTTAAAAAGAGATTTTAAAATTTTAAGATCCTGGCCCCTAGCGATTACCGCCTATAATCACGGTGTCGGCAGCATGAAAAAAGCCGTACGCGCCCTTAATTCAAACCATTATGGAGTCATTTTAAACAAATATAAATCCGAGTCCTTTCAATTCGCTTCAAAGAATTTTTATTCTTGTTTTTTGGCCGCATTACACGCCGAAAAATATTCTAAGAAAATATTTGATATTACAAGAAAGCCTAGTTTAGATATCGTAAAGGTTAAATTGAATTCACGTATTCGTGTAAACGATTTGATAGAAGCTGCTGAAACCACACAAAAAGAATTTGTTCAATATAATCTCGATTTAAAAAACGCCTTATCAGCGAACATTCTTTTGCCAAAAGGATTTCAAGTTTTTTTACCAAGAAGGTTAGTAGTGTTGTTGAGAAACAACTTAAAACCAAGCAATAAGGTTTCAAAAAGTTAAATTTTAAATTAATTTTTAAATGATTCTTCAAAAACGTGAACTCTTGGACCATCTGACATAAGAATCGTCGTAAATTCTTTTTCTATCTTATCGGCTACAACACTCAAAGACTGCAATCCTTCAGGCACATTATAAACAACAAACCCTCCAGAAGCATGAGGGGAATCAACCACATCACCGTTTTCATCAAAATAAACAATATTATTTTGCTCTATTTGCCCATTCAACAACACTTCATAATCACTCTCTAAGCTTTGAATAACCCCAAAAATAATAGCTTTAGTTGGATCTATCTGGATTCTCTTTCGAGAGGCAAACTCCTTCAAGCGATCGTTATCAATCATTTTTAAATCTAAATGCTTAGCTCCAGACGATAAGTTAAACACATGAGGTAAATATTGATCAGCTGTTACATCTACAAAAAATCTTCCTCTCAATAATGGGGCATTAATTTGGCCATCAAAAATCTCCAATGATCCCTCTTGACCAACCAAACTAGCAACACTGCTATCCGTTAGGATTTCTTCACTGAACGGATTATATATATCTATAGATTTTCGTTCTTCTTTGACAAAATTAAATTCAACATATGATACAGATTCAATTTGAGTGACCACTCTTTTAGCTGGTAAAAATCTGTTGTGATTAGCCTTGTCCTTGTACGAAACCCTTAAAAAATACTCTGCCTCTTTTGGAACGATAAAAACAAATTCTCCATTCGTCCCTGTAAATTCCTGTGCACTATCCGGGACAAACGCCGTGAAATATATCGGCCTTATTCTTGGATCAGAGAGCTCAACGCTAGCGCCCTCTACGGGATGACCATTATCTAAAACTTTACCCCAAATCACAGAGTAATGATCGTACTCATAGTCATAATCGGGATAAACCAATTGAATCAAGGATCTAATTAAACTTGTGCTAAAAACAGGTACACTATTTCTTTTTGAAAAATACAGCTCCTTAATTGTTCCCCAACTGGTTTCAGTTGATTTTAAATCAATAGAAACATCGGAGTTTGAACTCACATTATTTATCTCAAATTCAGCATTCTCTCTCTTTACTGTTTGGTCACTTGTTTTACCAAAGATATTCATCGTTGGCGATTCGCTAATATTTTCGCCCGCAGCAGATGTTATCTTACCCGCAATTTTTATATCTTCTGGTGCTAATTCAATCTCTAGGTTTTCTATTTTATCAATACGTCCATCAACATAAATTTCATCTAAGAAAATAGAACCTGTTCCTAGCACACTGCCGTTATTTACACTTTTAAGCTCTGCTATTAATATTCCTTTTTTCTGATCAACTTTGATGTTAAATTGACCCTTTTCGATATCAAACTCGCCCGCCTCATAAATTTGACCATGATATTCTCTTCTTACTTCCAGAAAATTATCCTTTTCTGCTAAAGCAAGACCTTTAGTAAATCGAATATCACCACTTATATAAAATGGTCGCTCATTATCAGAAACAAAGCCCATTTCTTCTTTTGGGCTTTCTTTTAAGTTTGAAGACTCAATAGGAAGAGAAGGAGCATTATTGAGACCAGCACCTGCCAAACGAATCACTTTTCCAGATTTTTTTGTTTCAAGACCAGCAAAAGGGTTTTGGCTTCTTTTTAAATTGTCTGCGGGTTTTATGTGATATCCAGCCGCATATATTTTTTGCTTCTGACTTTCGATCGCTGTTTGATCATTAGAACTAAATACAATTACATTTTGCGATTTTACCTCATGATTACTCTCAGCAAGCGCTACCAACTCTTGAGCTTTCTCCTGAAAACTAGGTTCTGACCAATCATACTTAGAATAATAATTGATCAATTTTTCTTTTGAAATATTCAATGAACTCAATTTTTCCGCATCCAAGTATTGCTCTGAGGGCGCTCTTATCGCAATGATTTGATTTCCTGCTCTTAACTTCATAGTTCCGATATTCACATAATTTTCATTGCTCATGTTTTGAAGAGAGGACTTTAAGTTTTGCTCATTGGACTCGTCTATTAATTGAGCAAAAAATCTATCTGCATTTTTTGCTTTTTCTAACCCAGGAATCAATCTTTCGGATGGAGCCTCTTGCGAGTCAGGCAGATAAATAGAAATATCTCTACTATCCATAATCGCAGCCTGCGATGGAGAATTAAAATTTAACGACACCAATGTGGATTTTGAAGAGGCTAAATAAAATTCTGGATCAACAATTTGAAGCGAACACCAGGCAAATACAAACCAGATAAAAATCGATTTTAATATTAGATTTTTTAACTGCCCCATGAAGTCCTCAAAACATTTAAACTATTGATAACTTTAAATTATTTTAATTAAAAGACTCTAAAGTCGTCAACTATGTTGCCATCGTCTCGACTTTCGTTAAGGATTTTGTAGATTCTCTTTAATAAAGCTCTCGCTAAGACCTCGTCATACTTTACAAACTCATACTCAGCTTTGACCATGCCCTTTGAACTCAGTCTTTTCTCAATTAAAACCTGAGTAGTAATAGTATATGGTCTTCTCTCTCCTAAGATGACCACATGAGCATATTTACGCACACCCATTTTCGTGGCCTTAAAAACCCGTCCTTTTCGTTCAATAAAATATTCAGAATAAAACTCCCTCCCATTTTCGCTAACTAGCCTAACGTCTAATGGAAGAGATTTTTTTACCGCATGTTTGATTTTAGCTAAAGGATGGTCGCCAGAGTCCAGTCGGACCTCTCCTCCTGAGCAGCCTACCGCTAAGACTAGCCAAATAATGCACAAAAAATGAATAACCAAACTATTCAATTTATTCAATTATAGCATTCCTTCGGCATCTTTAAGGAATTGAGCAATTCCTTTGTCTGTAAGAGGATGCTTAGTCAACTGTTGAATAACCTTAAACGGAACGGTAACTATGTCTGCTCCCATCATTGCCGAGTCTAAAATATGCATTGGGTGCCTGATACTAGCCACAAGAACCTGGGTTTCGTAGTTATAGTTTTGATAAACCTGGATGATTTGACTAATCAAACCCATTCCGTCATTACTAATGTCATCTAAACGACCAACAAAAGGAGAAACCAAAGTCGCTCCAGCCTTTGCTACAAGAAGCGCCTGCAAAGGAGAGAACACCAAAGTCACATTTGTTTTTATTCCATCAGAGGCAAACTTTTTAACAGCCTTAAGACCCTCATCACACATTGGTATTTTAACAACAACGTTATCTGCAATTTTAGCCAGCTCCAGACCCTCTTTATACATTTTATCAGCCTCTAAACTGAGTACTTCAGCCGATACAAGTCCATCCACTTCAGCGCAAATTTCTTTGATAACATCATGATTTTTCTTTCCAGTTTTAGCCACTAAAGTAGGATTGGTAGTCACTCCATCCAGTATGCCTAGTTTGTTGGCTTCTTTAATCTCATCAATATCTGCTGTATCTATATAAAACTTCATGATTTCTCCTAAAAATTAATACCTTATAGCTAACCTAGAGGAAACTATGCTTAGATAAGTCAAAAAGCAAGTACGGTTTCACTCTGAGCATAAAACTCACCCCATTCTACAGCTCTAAAGTCTTTTGCCAGTTGATTTATAGTTTTTTCTAGTATGGGATGTGTTTTATCTCCCCAAATTTCTGCTGCTGGAACAACAAACTCTGGTCGATGATGAAAGTCGGGGTGAGGAAGGGTCACCTCTGGCGTCATAAGCGTGAGGTCATCATACATTAAAAGATTTAAACTAAGGCTACGACGCTTTGCTTCTTTTTTAAACTCACTCTCAAAACTCTGAAAATAAGTCATGATTTTCTCAGGAGCTTCTCCACATTCGCTTAATAGCACCAAGCATAAACCACTATAACTATTCAAACTTCTTAAATCATGTATGTGTTCTATTTTATTAGGATTTCCTTTTACTGAATAAATAGAAGAAGCTTTGATTGGAGGAAGAATTTGGTCAGTTTTTTTTAATACCTCTTTAAGAGATTCTTGGCCTTGATTAGAAAACAACAAAATTGACCAGAGAACGGTTTCTTTCTTATCAATATGGTTTTCTAAAGTATCACTGTAATGCATCCATCATAGAATAGCACCCAGCTGGTTTATCTTTCAACCACTTCGCTGCAAATACAGCTCCGTTTGCAAATACCGACCGGTTCATAGCTCTATGCTCTAAGATAATATGCTCTTCGTTAGATACAGCATTGATTTTGTGAATTCCAAAAATTCCTCCGGCTCGAACCGACACCACTTGAGGTAAGTCTTTATCCAAAACGTTTATTAAGTCATTTTGCAAAGTAATCGCTGTGCCACTTGGCGCATCTATTTTTTTATTATGGTGAAAATCTTCGACCTGAAAATCAAAGTCCTTAATAACTGCCAATTGAGAAATTAACTTTCTTAAGACGTTTATTCCAACACTCATATTGGAACTCCAAAGAATTGGAATTGTTTTTCCGGCATTTTCTAAATTTACAAAATCTTCATTACTAAGACCTGTTGTTCCGCTCACTAATGGCACTTTGTTCTCTCTACACCAATTTACCACTGAACCAAAAATTCCCGCTGTAGAAAAATCTATAACCATCGGCTCACGACCCCCTAAATCAATATCTTGTATAGATTTTCTATTTTCAGCATCATTGTCAAAGGAGCTAGATACTCGATATAAAATGCGAAATTCAGTCTCTGAGTTTATAATTTTCTCAATCTCTTGCCCCATTCGCCCTGAGGCCCCAACCAATATAATATCTTTTTTCATAAAAAACCTTTTATAGAATACCCAGTGTTCCCAATTCTGCTTTTAGCAGCTTCGCATTATCTTGTGACATTTTAGTTAAAGGCAACCTACACTCCGCACTTCTTATGACGCCCATTTCTTGAAGTGCTTGTTTCACGGGGGTTGGGTTTGGCTCAACAAACAACAATTCATTGAGACGGTCATATTTTTTATATTCTTTTTTCACTTCATCAAAATGATTTATTGCTCTTTCACTTAGGCTAACAAAATCTCTAGGATAAACATGTGACGCTACTGAGATAACGCCTCTTCCTCCACAAGAGATAAACTCCATAGAAGTAGCATCATCTCCGCTGGTAAACAAAAAGTTCTCCTTCACTTTTGGCAAAGCCCATTTTATGTATTCTAAATTTCCGCTAGCCTCTTTTATACCAATAATATTTTTTAATTCTTGCAACTTAATAAGGGTCTCTGGTTTCAATTCAGTAATTGTTCTTCCTGGGACATTATAAAGAATAATTGGCAATTGGGTCTCTTTTGCGACCGCCTCAAAATGCAAACAAAGCCCTTCTTGAGTGGGCTTGTTGTAGTAGGGAACAACAACTAGTGCTGCGTCAGCACCCCATTCCTCAGCTTTTTTAGTAAACTGAATAGTTTTACTTGTACTGTTGCTTCCTGTTCCTACTATTAACGGAAATGAATCTCCAACCAACTTTCTTACTCGCAGAAAAATCTCTTTTACCTCTTCTTCAGATAAATTAGGACTCTCAGCAGTTGTGCCATTAACAACAAAACCCTTAACGCCACCATCAACCTGAAATTTAACAAGCCTCTCTAGAGATTCAAAATCAACTTCCCCATCAAAAAATGGGGTAATCAAAGCCGTAAATATTCCCTCGAAACTTTTAATCATTTTTATTTCCTTTATCTTTCTTCTTTTTTGTATCTTCATCAGAATCCTGTTCAATACTTTCCAGCAATAGCTTTTGGGTGGCGCCCTTATATGTGGGCTTACCTCTTCCCAAATCTACCGGTCTTTCTGGCGGCAACGGCTTCCCCTTGATGCCACACCCAAGGAAAGTCATAACTATTAAAAACAATAAACCTCTGTTCTTCATTATTCACCCTCTTGGTTTTGCTTCGACTGCTTCACAACGCCTTCATAATAACTAGACATTACATTCATTTGATCGCAAGGATTTACATCCAAAAATTGATTTTGAACATCTTTTTCTCTGCACAGCGCTATATATTTTTTTGCCAGTCTTTCTCTTTCGCTTTTGCTTTCGGCATCTAAATTAGACCACTTATAATAATAAAGGCGTGGATAAGAGGGATAAGTTTTAATCAGCGCTTCTAAGTTTTTTACAAGATCAATCTCTTTGTTCTTTAATTTGTCTTGAAGGTCTAAAGCTGCCAATTCAACATGTTGGCTAACTATACCTTTATCCAACCTTACCTCACCATATTGACAATAGTTCGCCTGACCAAGAAATACCTTTAAAGTTTCATCAAAAGGATTAAGCTTCAAGGCCAACATGAGTTGCTCAATAGCCTGGTTACATTTTTTATTGAATAATAAAATTTTAGCGTAATGCTTTATAGCCAATGTATTTTCAGGTTCCAATTCTATAGATTTCTTGATTAACACCGTAGAATTTTCATTTTTTTGCAAAAAATAAGATCTTGAAGATTCATAATCTTTCAATCCATCCTCTGTTAAAAACATTTCAGCTACTTGTTTAATTTTGTCTTTAAGTTGTTCTTTGAGTTTATTTTTTTTTGTCTTCTGAAACTCTACGATTAATAAATCTAAAGCCTCTTTTTTGCTTCCCTTTACAACTAGGCTCTCGACTTTTTTATCAATTGCTGATCCAAAACTAAAAATAGGAATAGGAATAATTATTAAAAAAATAATAAAGTATGTTTTAATCTTTATACTCACTAATTAACACATCTCGTGGTTTACTTCCGTTTGCCGGACCCACAACTCCTTCACTTTCCATTATCTCAATTAACCTGGCTGCTCTAGGGTAACCTAACCTAAAGCGCCTCTGGAGTAAAGAAGCACTCACTGCTTTTTGGCCAGAAACAAATGAAACTATTTCATCATAGCGCTCATCGTACTCGCTTTCCTCTTCATTCCCATTGAACGAATCATCCCCTGCAAAATCGTATCCGCCACCGCTTCCCTCTAATGCCTTCATAGCCAGATCATCATATTCCGGCTCTCCTTGGTCTATCCAATGATTAACGACTCGATTGATTTCTTCTTCACTCAACCATGCCCCATGATGCCTCTTTGGCTTAGAAATTCCAGGAGCTAAGAAAAGCATATCTCCTCGAGCTAACAACCTTTCTCCGCCGCTCTCATCTAAAATAATTCGACTATCCAACTTACTCGCAACTTTAAAACTAATTCTTCCTGGAATATTCGTTTTTATTAATCCCGTAACAACATCTTTTCTTGGTGACTGCATGGCTAATATAAGATGCATCCCACAAGCTCTAGCCATTTGAGCAAGTCTAACCACGCCATGCTCAACGTTGTTCTTATCTACCGCCATTAAATCTCCGAATTCTTCAACAACAATCACAACAAATGCCTGAGGAGAATAATAATAGGTTTCTAGATGTAGGTTATTCTCTTCTGCTTCCCGGTTCATCTCTTCATGCTCTTCAATTTCTTCCTTAGATAATTCACCTACTTTTCTATTAAACTCATCAATACTTCTAGCACCAAACTTAGACATTGACCGATAGCGCTTATCCATTTCTTTTATGGCCCACCTTAAAGCCACAACAGCTTTCTGTGGCTCTCTTATGGGTGGCATAATAAGATGAGGAATGTTGTTGAATATCGTCAAATCCACCTGCTTAGGATCAATCAAAATAAGCTTTAACGTTTTGGGCGAATGTTTAAAAAGCAATGCCGTCAATGTCGATACCACAAAGACAGATTTTCCTGATCCCGTAGTTCCAGCAACCAATAAATGGGGCATTTTTCGTAGATCAACAACCTTTGGTTCTCCGTCTGCTTGCCGACCCAAGGGAATAGGTAGAGACATCTCTGCATCCCAAAAATCCCCTTCTGAAATAATGTCTTTTAAATAAACCGTCTCTTGAAAAGAGTTTGAAGTTTCTATCCCTACTACGTCTCGGCCAGGTATAGGAGCAATTATTCTTACCGATTCACTAGAAAGAGCCAAACAAAGATCATCAGCTAAGTCTGTAATTTTGCTAATTTTAACATCTATATTGGGCTTAAATTCAAACAAAGTTACTGCTGGTCCAGGACGAATCCCGACAACCTCTCCTCCCACATTAAATTGTTCGAATTTTTGGGTTAACAATCTGGCCTTAATTTTTATTTCTTTATCGTCTATTCTACTATTTTTTTGTTTCGATTTTTTTGGAGGATCATTTAAGTATTCAAGTTTTGGCATTTCCCAGTTTTCAACTCTTTTGGTGATACGTGGTTTTTTCTTTTTTGCCTTTTCTTTGTCTTTTTTAAAAATTTTGAAGCTCAACTGCCCTTCTTTAGGTTCACCTTCTTGTATTGAAAATTCTGTTGAAGCCTCTTCCTCTTCGATATCTTGATCAATTTTGAAAAAATTAGATTTCTCTTGGTAACTTTCTATAGTTTTTTCTAAACCGCTGTCTTCGACACCTTCTCTTTTGAAAAAAGAAGAGATTTTTTCCACCACTCCTAGTTCATCAATGAAACTAAAACTAATTACGTCTTTTTTTCCTAAAACTTTCTTCACTCCACTCCACGGAGCCGTTGACAGCTCAAGTAGAGTTTTCTCGGTATAAAAGACTAAAAGAATTAAAAAACTCGACCACAACAGCAGTGCCGCTCCCCAAAAATTAAAAATCTGTGTCAATCCGGCGGTTACAAGTTCTCCTATAACCCCTCCCGTTTGAATTTGAGCCTGATAAAACTGTTTTTCAGGAAGATACAGCTCCATAAGACCCGTAAGAGTAATTAATAAAATGGTTCCCCAAATAAAGGTCCATCGAGTCCACTCTAATTGTCTCCCTTTAAAAAATTTAACAGATGCTCGCACCGAAAGAAGTACTAATACCCAAGCTACTAACCCTAAAGATTGATAAAGAACATCGGACAAAAACGACCCAAAAAAACCACAATAATTGCTCGCCAAGGAGCTATCCCCAAGAGTATTAAAAGAAGGGTCCTGTGGGTTAAAACTGAAGAGAGCTAGCCCTAAAAATAAAGAGATTGAGAGCCAAGCCAAACCAAAAATATCGTCTTTAAAGCGAGTAAATAAATCATTCATTTTAATAGTTTATGAAAATAATACGCTTTGGTAAAAGGTTCTTTATGAGATTTCTTGACTCTAGACCTGCTGAAATAATAAACATCACTAAATTAGACTTAAGGACGGGACTTTTGTATGATGAAAATTAATGAGATTTTTTATAGTATTCAGGGAGAATCTGGTTACATCGGTTACCCTACTGTTTTTGTAAGAACCTCCGGATGCCACTTAAGATGCACGTACTGCGACACCCAATATGCTTACCATGAAGGACAAAAGCAATCTGTTGACGATATTCTGACTGAAATACAAAAATTTCCTGCTCAATATATTTGTATTACTGGCGGCGAACCCCTCTTACAAAACGAAGTTTATAGCTTAATGAAAAAACTCTGTGATTTAAACTATAAAGTTTCTCTTGAAACCAGCGGCGATATTGACTGCAAAGATGTTGATGTTCGTGTAAAAAAAGTTATAGATATTAAAACTCCAGATAGCGGAGCCTTTGGAGCATTCGATGAAAAGAATTTATCTTACGCCAATGTCAATACCGAATTTAAATTTATAATATGCTCCAAAAAAGATTTGATTTGGGCCGAAGAGTTTTCAAAAACACATAGTCTCTTTGAAAAGAGCTGCGTGTTATACAGTCCTTCTTATAAAATAGTTGATGAACAGTGGTTAGCTAGCCAAATTTTAGAGATGAGATCACTCGCACGATTTCAATTTCAACTCCACAAATATTTATGGCCCTCAACGCAACGAGGGGTTTGAAAAATTTATTTTTTTTGATTTACTTTCATTCAAACTTTCAGTAATTAATCCATTCGTTTCTAATGAAAATGAAAACATTAACGGAGCAGGTGCACATCTATGAATCCAAGCCTTAACAACTCAAGCCATTTGTTTGTTGCTAATTTACATTCTGTCAGTTTAGAAAAACTGGTTAAATCTAAACTTGAAGTTTTATTTGAACAACAAACGGAAGCACAGGTTGAATTAAATGGTCTTTATAAAGTATTTATGGAGCAGGTAGAAAAGCCGTTAATCGAGTTATCACTTCAGGCAAACAAAGGTAATCAAGTGAAAACTGCTCAGATGCTTGGGATCAATAGAAACACCTTAAAAAAGAAAATCGATACTTATAAAATTAGAAAAAAAGCTTAATTCATCTTTGATTTTTTCATCAACGGGCTGCCTCAAGCAAGTTCAACCGGCATAGGTCCGTACTTTATTTTGTAGTATAAACCTGATAATATAGGTTTGTGTCTTTATTTATTCATCTATAGGGTATGTGGATATGGAAAACAGATTACCGCCACAAAATATTGAAGCCGAAATGTCCTTATTAGGTGCGGTCATGCTTGACCAAGAAGTCTGGGACGAAGTCTCTGAAATCGTACAAGAAAAAGATTTTTATAAACCTGTCCATCGTAAAGTCTTTAGCGCCATTAGAGAATTAACGAAGTTGGGTCAGCCCACAGATTTAGTCACCATTTCTAACTACTTTATGAAGACTGGGGAATTGGAGCAAATCGGAGGCCCTGCCTATTTAACTGAGCTTATGGACACCACTCCCACAACAGCAAACTCCATCGCGTATGCCAAAATAGTGCATGAAAAATCTTTGGTTCGCGAAATGATTCATATTAGCAACGTTCTCATCGATGAAGCTTACAAACAGGATTTTGAAGATGTTCAGGGGTTCTTAGATTCTGCTGAAGCTAAGATTTTTTCCCTTACTGAAAATCATGATACTGGCGGACTGACTGAAGCAAGTGAATTAGTAAAATTAAGTTTAGCTAAATTAGAAGAGCTCTACGCCAATAAGTCTGAAGTCACCGGTGTCCCCACGGGCTTTATTGAGCTTGACGATATGACTGCTGGATTTCAACCTGGGGAACTCATTATATTAGCGGCTCGTCCCTCTATGGGAAAGACTGCATTTTCGCTAAATGTGGCTATGAATGCAGTATTGCATGAAAATAAAAAATTGGCTTATTTTTCTGTTGAAATGGCAAAAGAGCAGGTTATGACCAGAATGCTTTCTATTGCCGCAAAAGTACCTTTAAGTCACCTCAGAGTTGGTAATATTAGCGACCAGGCTTGGCCACGGCTAATAAACAAAGCCGCTGCTATGAGTGAGGCTGGACTTTTTATTGATGATACCTCAGGGATCAGTCCCTATGAAATAAGATCCAAATGCAGAAGATTGAAAGCCAAACACGGCCTCGATATGATCATTATCGATTATCTTCAGTTAATGGGATTAAAACAAAAAGTTGAAAGCCGAGAGCGAGAAGTTTCAGAAATTTCAAAAATGCTCAAAGCTATTGCTAAAGAATTTAAAGTTCCTGTTATTGCCCTAGCTCAGCTCAATCGAGGCGTTGAAGGAAGAAGTGATAGACGTCCTATGTTGTCTGACTTGAGAGAATCTGGATCAATTGAGCAAGATGCCGACGTTATTGGAATGCTTTTTAGAGAAGATTATTACGATCGTGATAATCCTGATGTTAAAGGTGTCGCTGAAGTTATCATCGGAAAACAAAGAAACGGACCTACCGGCACAGTGAGACTAAAATGGGTTCCTGAATATGGGATTTTCGACAATTTGGACGCCCAATCAGGACCTATGCCTCCACCGCCTACAGAGCCTATACCTCCTCAGCAAGCAGAAGCTAGACCTGCAGGCCTATCAGCCCCTTCGTCCTCAAAAACTATTAAAAATTTCGCCCCCGGTTAATCGAAATAAT
>JAGRAA010000277.1 GCA_020435185.1 Bdellovibrionales bacterium
GCTCTTCTTCCCAATGTGAGGACACACGACCCTTTGGTAGCCGAGTAAGTGCTCATGATGCTTCACAAATCCCTCTAAGGCTTCTCGAATGGCCACTCCATTAGGAAGCCATAGAGGAAGACCAGCTCCTACTTGCTCATCAAAGACACAAATCTTCATTTCATCGGCCAATTGGCGATGATCAAACTGATAAGACATAAAAATCTCCTTCAAAATTCAATCACATGAATAGCGAGAATATATAAATCTTTATAATTAGTTAAAATGAATTAAGCCCTTGTGGGCAAAAGTGCTTTAATACCCGCAAGGGGTGGTTTTGAAGGAAATCGATTGCAAGAAAGGGTGTTTTTCTTTATTCATATAAATAGAGTATCGGCTTTTTTAACAAAAACCAAAGTAGATTTTTTTATTTGAATTAGAAATAAGAGTTATAGTTGTTAAGCCTCAAGTTTTGTCACACTTTATCTGTCTATTATTTAGACGTTGCCATAGAATGATTTCAAATACTATCTATATTGTTTAATAAAACACCTCTATTTATTATATTCCTTAGATAAGGTTACTCAATTAACTATTTAAGTTAGAACAAGGACTATTTTATTATGAAAGCCCTCCTATTGTTATTAATCTCATCATTCTACTTTTCAACAGCCCATGCTACAAATGTCACGTATGGTGATGTTCTACATATTGAATTTCCCTTTAAACAACAAGAGCACGACTTTGCTGCAAACGTCGATCATAATAATATTAGACTAACTATTGAGGTTTTAGGTCAAAATGACATCATTATATCTCCAAGCTATATAGATAGCCGAGTGATCCGGTTTACCTTCCCCATAAAGAGCTATTTAAAAAGCGGACGTTATTTATTGAAATACTTATCCACCGGATACTCCCTACCTATATCTTTAGAGAAGCAAAATTTCTCTTTTTGGATTAGCGGCGACTCTAATGTGCAAGATACCGAAGCTCCTGTTTTTGATTTTGAGACAATTTCATACTCACAAAATTTCGCAGATAATACCTATTCTATTGAGTTAAGAGTGCCTATCATAGAAAACACTGGCCTTAACGTCTCTTTCCTCGATCCAAGAAACTCTAGCAATACACTACTCGTTATGTACCCTCAAGCTGATCATCCTTGTTATTTAGATAATAATGCCGACCCCAATTATTATGGAAGCAAATGCAATCTCCTTTACCTAGGTCTTCAAGAGATAACATCAAATAATATTGCTATTTTCAAAGGTAGTATTCTAGACTCCCAACCAGCAGGGAATTACTACCCATTATTTAAATTGAATCTCACTGATATTGCAGGGAATGCTACACAATATGGCTCTCCTGATATATTTGTAAGCCGTAATGAAGTTCTAGCTAGTAATCATTTAAAACCCCTCACGATTGAAACAGATATTCATGTCGAATCTAGCCAAGAAGAGATTTTAGTTGGACAACCCAACAACTTACCCATTAAAACCATTAGAATACTTTCGGAAAAAGATTTTAATTTACTCGGGTTAACGTTGATAGTTGAGTCTTCAAAAGAAAATAATCCTCATTGAGGTCAATGAAAATGAGTAAAAAATTGAAAGTCATTTCTTTTGAAACACGACTTCTTTTTAGAGAATGGCTGGCGAAGTCTTACAAAAACGGCAATGGTCTTTGCCTCCGCCTCATCAAAAAGGCATCAAACAAAAATCCATCTCCTATGACGAAGCACTTGAAGAGGACTTGTGTTTTTGATGGATCGATGGACAAAAAAGTTTTGACGATGAATCTAGGTAGCAAAAACTTACACCTAGAAGAAGTAAGAGTATTTGGTCTAAACGAAATGTTTCAGTAGCAGAAAAGCATTACCAATCCGATAAGATTTAGGTCCTGAATCCACATTGCAAAGTCTTGAAACTAAGGACTGGTCTCCTCTAAATGCATTTCTTTTAATACAATAAAAACTCCCGGAGGTGTTATGAAGCAAGGATTGCTTTTTCTAATTTTTTTTATATCTTCAGTTTCTTTATTTGCTTATCAAACAAAAGATTGTGCAGAAATAAAATCTGAACAACTTCGTCTTTCGATGCTTGGCTCAAACCTCGCAAACATCAATACAACTAAAACTCCAGAGGGAGGGCCATATCGCCCATTCGTGATTAAGTCCTGTGCTAATGGAGGATGTGAAGTTACAAGAAACAGTAGCCCAATTTTGAAATACCTCCCAGATCATCCTGATGCCGACGAAAATGGCTATGTGGCTTACCCAGCTGTTGATCTAAATTCTGACTATGCCGTCTTCAATATGACCGCTACAAAATTGAGACTACTGGGTGATAAAAAAATCTGTGGGACTAACATGATAGTTAATGGATCATCTGTACTCTTGAAATATCAGCCTAAAATTAACAGCGGCAAAGAAGATATTTTCAATTTTGACAACAATCAAAGAGTCCTCTCATGGATGCATATAGATGAAAGGGGCCAAACTTCTGCGATAAACTTTTCATCTATAGGCGCTGTCGTTTCCTATCAATAGGGTATTCGTCACTCCATCCATTTGATAATGCTTTTGAGGTAACTATGTCGATTGAAACAGAAAAACAGTTTGAAGGAATGAAAGCTATTGGCCAAATAGTGGCCAATTGTTTAGAATTAATGAAATCCTCTGCCCAACCCGGGATGAGAACCGAGGAACTTGATCTAGTTGGAGCCAAGTTTCTAGAAGAGTATGGCGCAAACTCTGCCCCTATCAAGATGTATAACTTCCCTGGTTCAACTTGTATTAGTGTTGAGCACGAAGGAGTTCACGGCGTGCCTGGTCCACAAGTTCTAAAAGAAGGGGATTTGATTAATATCGATGTTTCAGCTGAGCTAAATGGCTTTTTCGCTGACACAGGTGGCTCTTTCGTTTTAGGACAAGGTTGCTCTGAAAAACAAAACTTATGTCTCGCTACTCGTAGGGCACTTAAATTAGCTCTGAAGTATGTCTCCCATGGCAAACCCATTAACCTAATGGGAAAAGAAATTGAGAAGTTCGCTCACAAACAAGGACTTTCTGTCATAGAAAATCTCGGTGGTCATGGCGTTGGAAATTCCTTACATGAAGAACCCGAGTTTATAGCCAACTTCTTTGTAAAAAAAGATAATCGAATTTTTAAAGAAAATAGTGTTGTTGCTATTGAACCGATAATATCAACAGGCGCAAGAATTCTTGTTGATAAAGGGGATGGTTGGACTCTTCATCATCCTCATTTTTTTACAGCTCAATTTGAACATACCGTGATGGTAACCAAAGGACGACCATTTATATTTACAAAACCCACCATTAAAGCCTCTTAGTCATCAAATTGATTTGATGACTAACGGATTAATCGGCAGTTGTTTGTCTTCAGCAATTAAAGCGTGTTGGAGACTATTATAATTTTGATCTTCAAATGTAGGCACCCAATTTAGTTCTTACACTTCAACTCTGATTTTGGTATCATTTTTACATGTTAAAATCGATTATCTTACTCATTTTGGTTTTTTCGTTTGCTCATACAAGTGAAGCAAATAACGACTTTTCAAAGCCAATTATTTATATTCTGGATACCGACACACTCAACAAGATCGAGTCCTCTGGATACTCTCTTTCAGAAATGTTAGGCCATACTCAACAGGTTGTGACTACAAAAGAGCTTTATGAGAAAGTTTCTACCTATAAAGATTTTGCCGATCAAATCGGTAGGCCCATCAAACACGACCCTAAGACTGACCAATTACCCAAAAACATTCCGAGCGGTTATGGTG
>JAGRAA010000278.1 GCA_020435185.1 Bdellovibrionales bacterium
GTAGAGAATAAAACCAGAAAGATCTTAGGCTTTAAAGTCTCCCCAATGCCTGCCAAGGGACTCTTAGCCAAAGCTTCCAGAAAAAAATACGGATTCAGAGAGGATCATAGGAAAAAAGCTAGAGAGCTGTTGTTTGAAGAAATTAAGCCTAAAATTCATCCTAGAGCTTATATCCTTTCAGATCAAAACCCTCATTATCCGGAAAGTGTGAGAAAGTACTTTCCCTCTGCTCACCATGAGACCACTCCAGGAAGGAGAGGATGCGTGACCGGTCAGGGAGAGTTAAAAGAAGGAGGGTGGGATCCTTTATTTAGTCTTAATCATACTTGTGCCATGTTAAGAGCAAACATTAATCGATTGTTTAGAAGAACCTGGTGTACCACGAAGCTCCCAGAAAGGCTCAGTCATCACATTGAGCTCTATGTTTATTATCACAACACTCGAATTATTAAGTCTTCCTAAAGTAAATAGTCATCGTTTCCAGGGTTCGGATACAAAACCAAAGGGAATTTGTTTTTTTAACAACATTTTTGTGGGCCAGTTTAAAGACATTTTGTATCTCTTTTTCCTGAGGATGATCTCCTGGATACAGAATAATATATGATCAAGATCATCCTAAAGATTATTTTTAGACAAAAATAATCAATTTTTTGTTGTCAGTTTGGACTCAGCTTATATGATTTATGTTTTAGGGGGGAATATGAATCTGTCATACATTCAAAAAATAGTGTTGAGTTTGGTATTTATACTTACCATAGTTACAAATAGTGATTTTTCTTATTCGGAGGTTTCAGTAAAGCCCTATGGCTTTTTGAAAACATCCTTCATTGGGGCAAAAAATCTGGTGAATGATTATAAGCCTTTTTATGCAAAATCGAGTGTAACAGGTAATGCAGCCTATGACGATAAAGCTCATTATCAAATTTCTACAAAACAATCTCGTCTAGGTTTTTTGGTAGAAGAAGGAAGTTTATCAGGAAAGTTTGAATTAGATTTTGATGGAGAATCTGGAAACACCAGAGGAGCGACAGCGTCCTCTACGGGCATCATTAGAACCAGAGTTTTAGAGTTGATCTTTAAAATTAATGAAGAGAGCAAAATTTCTTTCGGAAAGCGTTGGGATACCTTTGCTGCACTTAATCCAGATACCTATTCCGTAACTTTAGTTCAGCTGAATCAAGGAAATACTGGATTTTTAACAGAGAGTTTCGAATATTTGCATCATTTAGGGAATTTTGATTTCTTTGTTCAACTCGAAACCTTCGGAGATGTGAAAGCTTATAAAGTGTCGATGCCGGTTCCTACAGTGAGGGTTGAGCATAAATTGAATGAAAATCAGTTCTATGGTTTAGCCTATAAAGTAGGGGAAGCGGATTCTGTGACTTCTGACAATACTGCTTACAAAGTGGCTTTTAATGGATTGAAAGCTTACTATTCTGCAAAGTTTTCAAGTTTTAAATTGTCAGCCGAAGTTTATCAGGGAAGCAATTTAGGGGTTGGAGTTATTGGAGCTTCTTTAGGGAAATTGTCGAGTTCCAGTGTGGCTACATCGTTTCCTGCGGGTTCACAGAAAAATATTGGGGAATATGGATATTATGTTTCGATAAAAAAAATGTTCGAAGACTGGTCAGTGTTTGCTGGTTTTGGAAGAGCTGAGCTGATGAGTCCCCAAGATTATTTGAGTGATGGCGATGTTTCTACCAATCAGGCGAGTAGATTAGGGGTGGATAAAGTGATTCAAGAGAATCTCTCCTTTTTTGTTGAGATGACCTTTATAGAAACAGGACGCTTTCTTTCTGCAAGTAATACGTCGCCTACAGAGAGCGGCTCTTTATTAGATGCAGGGTTGTTTTACAAGTTTTAAGAAGCCTTGCCGTTGACCATTCTTAAAACTGTATTCACATTTTGATAGAGATCTTGAGACTCTTTTTTAAGAGTCTCGGCATTTTTTGCGGTAACTTCTGCAGCATTTCTATTTTCGTTTGTAATGGAATCAAGATTTTGCATGGTCTTTGTGATCTCATTTACAGCAATAGACTGTTCACTGCTTGCATTTGCGATCTCTTCGATTTCTCTATGAACACTTGAGACTTCGCTGTATATTTTATTAAAAACATTTCTGCAGACGTCTACAAGTTCATTACTATTCACGATGGCCACTTTGTTGCTTTCCACAATATTTTCAGTCATGTTTTTGTTATCAGAAACTATTCTTTCTACCTGCCGAATGCTTTCATCCAGAAGTGCTTTAATCTCTAAGCTAGCGCCTCCTGACATTGCGGCTAAGTTCCCCACTTCTTCGGCGACGACCGCAAAACCTTTTCCGCTCTCTCCGGCTCTAGCCGCTTCAACAGAGGCATTAAAAGACAACAGTTTAGTTTGAAAAACAATGTCGTTAATAACCTTGGTTTTTTCATCCACCTTTTTAATAATGGCTAGAATTTCATTGACGTTATTTGAGTTTTCTTCCATGCGCTGAGCTGCGTATGTGCTGCTGTCAGAGATCTTTTGGATGGATTCCATAAATTTATCTATAATAATTTTCCCCTCGTTCGCGGATTCTTGGGATTTTAAAGAGTTTTCTTTTGAAGTTTCAGCAGCTTGGCTGTTGAATACGACCATTTTGGAGATCTGTTCCATAGCCACTACTACTTGTGTCAGTGATTCAGCCTGGCTATGAGTGGATTTAGAAAGAGTTATTGACGTGTCATGGCTTTGATCAGATTCGGTTTTTACCTTTGAAGAAACCTTATTTAAATTATTGGCGACTTCCAGCAGCGGAACAATGATCGACTTGTTGGAGATGAAAATCGTACTTCCCATGATCAGCAAAAAGAAGACAACAATGATTAAAAAATTATTCATTAAAACTAGATTTACTTTTGCGTTTACGTCGTTGATGTAAATTCCAGTTCCTAATATCCATCCCCAAGGTTTAAATTGCTTAACGTAAGAAAGTTTAGGAACAAAGACAGAAGCATCAGATTTGCTGTTCCAGATGTATGAAACATAACCTTCACCATCTTTTTTCACGATATTTACCACCTCAATAAAAAGTGGTTTGCCGTTTTTATCTTTAAAATCACTTAAGTCAGCACCTATTAGTTTTTGGTTGGGGTGTACAATCATCTTATGGTCAAAGTCATTGATCCATATATAATCTTTGTTGTCTTCTCCATAATGAAGGTTGTTTATATATTCTTTGGCTAACCGTTGCGCCTCTATTTGACTTAATTCTCCATTTTTTTCTTTTTCATAAAGCATTTGTAGTGAAGAAAGAGAGGTGTCAATGATGTTTTTAACCATTATCCTTTTTTCTGAGAGGAGTTGCTGTTTAGTGGAGTTGTATTCAAAAAGAGTCATGGTCACTTGATAAATTAAAAGGGGGCCGAGAACTAATAAGTAAAGTTTGAATTTTAAATTCATCAAAAGTCTCCACAGCTAAATAAATTATAATGAGTCTATTCGGTATGTGAGAAATCAAACATTTGTTAATTTTTCATTAGTGACCTTTGTGCATATGGTTTAAGCGACTATAATTATTGATTTTTATAGTTTTAGCAAAGATAGAAAAATATTCAGTTTTCTTATTAATTAAAAAGAACTGTCTCAATCTGTGATACTCTCTGAGTAATGAGTTGCAAAAGATTTATTTATCTCATGCTGATGGTTCTACTGTCTGGTTTTGATTGGATGAGCCAATATACAGAGAGGGTAGTGCCTTATGTTCAATTTATTCCTCCAGAGGATAAAACGACTTTACTTCGTTCTTCGGACTCGGTTTTGGGTGTTCATTTAGAAGAAAATTACTTATCTTATGTGACCGAAGAAAAGCTCATGATGAGACATGCAGAAACAGCAGGATATGCCTTTTACTATGAGGCCGGTTTGATCACCGAAAGGAGTCTTCCTGTTTATGTGATAGATGCTAATCCTTTTGTCGGTGGAGTCTTGCAGAGTCCCTACGGGACGGATCTTGATAAAAGAATCACTAGAGATATTTTAAGACAAGTAGATGTGATTTCCTTGTCGATGAATACGGATTCTAATCATAGAGTAAGTATTTCTAAGGATTTTATAGAAGACTATTGGGTGTCTTGGGATGAAAGTGAAGCCATTGTTACCCAGTCTGCTGGCAACAACGGAAAGAATTGTCATAAGCACAATCCGAGGCCTACTGATCAACAAGAATTTGCCCATTATCAATATGCTGATACCTATATCAAGGTGGCAGAAGCTCAAAGGGCTTTAGATAATAAGGTGGTTGTTAAAGCCTCTAGCCAGTGCAATGGGCCTGATGTGAGTGTGTTAAATCCCTATTTAGAAGGTTTACGATTTCGTTTTCGTCCTACCCTTGAAGAATATATTTCTTCTTTAGCCAAGTATATCAATCCTCCATTGTCGGAATCTCATCAAGACAGTTTGGTTAAAAAGTTAATGGAAAAACGACAAAAGGACGTGGATGAAGAGGGCTTTATGACCAATATAGGAGGGACGTCGTTTTCATCTCCTGCCTTGGGAGGTTATTTATTAGGGGTTAAATATATTTGCCCAGAGTTAAGCTCATTTGATCTGGTTGCTGGTGTATTTTCTTATGCCTATCCTGTAGACTCAGAGGGAGGGATGCCGATATTATATAAATCCAACGGAGTTTTGCCTTATGATGATGTAAAAGGCGGGTTTGGATTCTTAGATCGTAATGTATATAAAGACAGAATGCTAAAGCAATGTGGGCTTTTAAGAATAAATCCTCATTATAAAACGGTTAAAGACAATCGATCTTTTCGTTTTGATTCATTAGAGGCTTTTCTGGATGGTGATAAAAAGACGGTTTACTTTGAGGTAAAAGAGGATGTCTTAATTTTTAGAACAATTTTTACTCTCACAGCTAAAGAGTCAGGAGTTCCATTCACTATGGAGGTAACCTCTCCGAAGGGAAGATCAATTAGACTTAACCCGGCCAATTCAAATTTAGGTGGAGATTCATGGGCTGTGGCTTCTACGAATGGTTTTTTTGGCAACTCCTCCAAAGGTCAATGGAAAATAACGTTTTATAAATATAAAAATATAGATAGCATTGATTTAAAGATATCCGGAGTAAAGCCCGGGGGATTAGTAGAAAGGATAATA
>JAGRAA010000279.1:0-3148 GCA_020435185.1 Bdellovibrionales bacterium
GCTCCATATGCGCTGGCATTAATATAATCATCTTTAACCCATTCCCAAATATTTCCTGCTAAATCCCAAATCACTTCACCATTAGATAATTTATGAGTTCGCTTTTCTAAACTCCAATCTCCCAGAGTTCCTCCATTACAGGTTTGCCCAGTTCCATCACACCCAAGTACATCATTTGCATTGGCTGACAGCGGTTCGTTAGGAGCGTCATCAGCATGGCCTCTATTAAGTTCATTGCTATCTGTCCCGCCATTTCCAGCAGAAACCCCACCCACTTTATTTTCGCTCCAGTTACCATGGACTAGCTCAATATTCCTTGCAATCGTTTGCCATTCGTCATTGGTGATTAAATCGTAGCCTGCGCCTAAAGACTGACATTCAGCAAGAGCTTCATTACGGCTAATGTTTCGCCATGGCCGACCGGCAACTTTTGCTACAGGAGTATACTGTTCCGTGGGTGCCAAGGAGGCCACCCAATCTGCACTGACACCCGAGCAACTCGCATCCCCTCCATTTGAGGGATCAGCATCTGTATCACAACCCCAATCTTGTATACTTCCCGAGCCCACTCCAGAATCTTTTTCAGCCTTTGCCTCATACTTCATTACACAAAACTCACGAGTTCCATAAGAAGTGTTGCCCGGTACTAGGATATACTCTCCTTCAGCTCCTCCCGTTGGGCAAGATATCGAATTACTCACCATGGCTGTCGCTGAAGGACTCGAAGCTAAATTACGTTCGCCTACTAGATTACTAAAGACATTAGCATTCACCGTTATGCCAATAGATCCATCCCCCACACAATTACTTATTGTGACTGTAGGAGAAGACGTCGCTCCATTGGTAATAGCCGGATTATCACAAGGCCCGCCTCCGCCGTCGTTTAAAGTAATGTCAGAAGAAGTTAGATTAATATTGGAGGCACCCGTAATGATAACAACAAAAGAAAAGTCCGTCGTGCTATCTCCACTACTTGAGGAAGGTGCATTTATCGAAACAGTGGGAACTGAATCCGAAGAGGAGGAATCAAAATCACCAAAGATCTGACTATTGAGCTGGCAAGATGATAATGTAATTAAACTGAATAAGTAAAATAGGGCTATAGAAACAAAGAAAATATTTTTCTCAAAATCAAGATATTCACAACATTTTCTCAATCTTCCCCCGGGACTCTCTTACGTTCTATTTATCGGAGAACACTCAATAGCTTTCAAACATTTTACAATATTTTTGAAGAGTTATGTTGTTTCAATGTGAGAAAACAAACTCTATTCAATATAAATTGTTCTCTCTAAAGATTTTCTGCCTCAAAATGAATTCGGCGACACACTTTGGTGTCCGTACTGCGTCAGCACTCTAATGCACTATGGACACCAAAGTGTGTCCGTACCTTTTGTACCTTTTTACCTACTAAAAACACAGATTAGTCGAGATTCATCTTCGTTTTTTGCTATAACAAATTTTACTATAGGTAACGACTTTGAAAAATAGCTTTCACTGATTCGATCAGACCATTCAATAAAGGTCATAGATTCAGAGTTAGATACCGATTCCCAAAATCCAGAAGTCTCTAAATCTAATTCGTTTTCCAATCTATACAGATCGAAGTGATCAATAAAGCGACGCTCTTGTTCGTATAAATTGTGAAGAGCAAATGTCGGCGAACAACCTTCCTCAAAACCTAAACTCTTTAAAAAAAAATTAACCAATTGCGTTTTCCCCGCTCCCATAGGTCCTTGCAAAAGGACAATCTGATTAGGTTGAAAACTTTGAGAATACTTCTTTGCAAACTTTTTTAAGTCATCGAGCGATCTGATTTCTACTTCATCCACTTTTCGTAACATTAAAAAATTGCTCCGCTTTCTAAACGAGTCATTAAATTTGGTAAATGATCCTTTAAATCCGACGCTAATAAAGATCGAGCGTTATTTCCGACCCGAACCCACTCATCGGCAATTCTTCCGTGAATATAACAGGCTGTTGCCGAAGCCTGTAGTGTTTCTAAACCCTGCGCTAAAAGCCCCACGATCATTCCCGTCAAGACATCTCCTGTGCCGGCCTTTGCCAAAGAAGAATTCCCGGCATTAATCACCATCGTTCTTTCTTCAAAAGCAATCACGCTATGATAGCCCTTCAAAAGCACATGACAACCCACTTTCCTTGAAGCTTCTAAGGCCGCTTGATACCGATCGCTCTCTATTTCTCTTGCATCACGCTTTAATATTCTGGATAACTCCCCACTGTGCGGAGTTATAATCCAAAGAGGGGGGAGAGGAAATAAATCATATTGAACACAGGTAGTAATGGCATCGGCATCCACCACCACTGGTCGAGATTGCTTTTTTAATCGTTCAATAAGATGAGCTGTCTTTTCATTGACACCTAACCCTGGTCCTATGGCATAAGCTGTTACTTTTGACTCATCCCATATTTTATCATCTTCCACTTCGCTAAATAAAACTTCAGGAATTTGACCAGCATGTTCAAGGGGTTTTACAAAACTCGCCCAGGTCACATACCCACATCCCATTCTGTAAGCAGATGAGCTTGCCAACACTCCAGCTCCCCAATAAAGCTCACTTCCTGCAAACAAACAAGCATGACCAAAATCAGATTTATTCGATGTATCTCTTCTTTGAGGTAAGTATCTTCGCGCCAGCCTTTCATTAAATACAAAGTGAGTGGTTGCAACGCCACGAAGAGTTTCAAAAGGAAACCCGATCGGTAAAACTCTAAGGTTACCCACGTGATGAGGTCCCTGAGAAACAAAAAAACCAGGCTTTGCCAATCCAAAACTCAAGGTCGTCGTTGCCGTCACAGAAGCGCCTTGAACCATACCCGTATCCACATTTAGGCCACTTGGACAATCTAATGAAACCACCGGCACTTTTACCGAGTTAATCTTATCGATAGCTTTTAAAAAATCAGCGGACACAGCCTTAGAAAGCCCTATCCCAAAGATGGCATCCACCACCAAAGTAGAGGATAAAATTTTATCCCATTTATTTTCTTCATTCTGGAGATCGACGATTTTAATTCCATGCAATTGCGCTCTATGCAATTGCGCTTTAAAAAGAGCAGAGGTTTCTTTGCCAAAAACACAGAGGTAAACTATAAGATCTCTATGTCCCGCAGAATGCATATGCCT
>JAGRAA010000279.1:3205-7114 GCA_020435185.1 Bdellovibrionales bacterium
ACTGTCCCTCTCTTTAATTCAGGAAAGTAAGCTAGCTCAATCTCCTTATACGCACTCACCCCAGCAGATTCCATGAGCAACTCTTCGGTTAACCCATAAACTCTCACTGATAAATCTTCTATCTCTCGCGCTTGAGCAGCTGTCGCTAGCCTCATAATAACATCCTTGTCTATTTATGATAACTCAGATTGTAACACTTCCGAAAGGCGTTCTGCCATTTCTGTAATTTGTTGTTTATTTAATCCCTCTACTAAAACTCTCACCAATGGCTCTGTTCCTGAAAATCGAACAAATATTCTTCCGTCTTCACCCAATTGAGCGATAAACTCCTCCTTCAATTTCTGAAAATCTTTAAGCCCATTAAGATCTTTTCTAACTTTTACTTTAGTATTAATTAAAACCTGAGGGAAATCTTGCAATTCTTCGTTTAACTCACTCAGAGCTTTTTTCTGCCTTTGCATAACGGCTAAAACATTTAAGGCTGCGACACATCCATCACCTGTTGTGGAATGATCCATAAAAATAATATGACCAGATTGTTCTCCCCCTAAAATATAATCATTCTTGCGCATTTCTTCGACAACATTTTTATCTCCAACTCCCGTGCGAACCACTTTAATTCCAGCCTTTGATAACCTTTTATCTAAACCAAAGTTACTCATTTGCGTGGCCACGATCGTGTCGTTTTTAAGCTTTTTATTTTCTTTTAAGTCTAAGGCACAAATACTTAAGATATGATCTCCATTAACCAAATGGCCTTTATTGTCCACTAAAATCACTCGGTCTGCATCGCCATCAAGGGTAATCCCTATATCGGCTCTAAAATTTAAGACTGCCTCACTCACTCGCTTAGGATAAAGGGCTCCAAATTTATCGTTTATATTAAACCCACTCGGTTCATTCCCCATGACGATAACTTCCGCACCTAACTCTCTAAATATAGCAGGAGCTACCTTATAAGCTGCCCCATGAGCGCAATCTAAAACAATTCTAAGACCATCCAATGAAAGATTTAAAGGAAATGCATTCTTTGCATAGACAATATATCTTCCAGCAGCATCATCGATACGGCGGGTACGTCCTATCTCTGTAGGATTAACCAAGTGAGACTCCAACTCATTCCCGTACACCAATTCTTCAATCTGCTGTTCCCACTCGTCAGGGATTTTATATCCATCAGATCCAAATATTTTTATGCCATTATCCTCATAGTTGTTGTGAGAAGCCGATATCACTATCCCTGCATCTACTCTCATATTACTCGCCAAAAAACCAATCCCTGGAGTCGGCAAAGGTCCTGTGAGTTGAACATGAATGCCCATCGAATTTAAACCACTCGCTAATGCCTGTTCGATCATATAGCCTGAAATCCGAGTGTCTTTCCCAATAAGAACTGTTCTACGCTTTCCCATTCGCAAAGGCTGAGATTCCAAGATGACTCCCATCGCCTGACCTACCTTTAATGCGATTTCAGAAGTCATAGGAAAGGCATTTGCCCTTCCTCTAATGCCATCCGTGCCAAAAAGCTTCGTGTGTTTTGAATTTGATTCTGGCATAGATTTACTTTTCTTTTTTGTCATTTTTTGTTTTTTTCTTCACTTGGAATTACTTCTTTAATTCTTACTCTTATTTCTTTTGGGTCAATGTCTACAACTTTAACTCCTAAAGGTAAATTCAATCCGTCTTTATTTAATCGAACTATTGATCTTCCCACAGGTAATCTAGACAAATCCATAGTCAATGTATCTTCACTTTGAGTGTATTTTTTTAAACCCATTCGTGGTCCAGATAGCTTAACCTTTACCTTGCGAACAATGTCATTAACAAGGGCGTGCTTCGGAGCAAGTAACACTTGTAAGTCGACCTCATGAGTTTGAATAATATTTTTTCTACCTAAAATTGTAATCCAAAGAACCAAGCTCACACACAAAGCTACAACTTTATATCCTGTATTATCAAAAATAAAACTATGAAAGTACTCTGCAAAATTGGTCTTCTTCTTCATCATCATTTAACAAAACCTCTGTCCGACTTCATTTTCACACCAAAAATATCACATAGCTTTTGTCGAAGTTGTGTATGACTAATGTTTGTTTGAATTTGCCCAGAGTGAACAATACTCACTGAATTGTTTTCTTCACTCACTACCAAACAATACGCATCAGTTTCTTCAGTAAGGCCAATTGCAGCTCTGTGACGGGTTCCTAAATTTTTGTCCAAAGCTGGATTTTTACTCAGCGGCAAAAAACAACCGGCACTATGAAGCCTTCCTGCTTTGACAATGACCGCCCCATCATGTAATGGACTTGAGGGCTGAAATATTGATCGCAAGGTTTCAGCTCTAACCATAGCGTCCATTTCAATACCCATCTCTACAAAATAATCTAAACCAATTTCTCTCTCTAAAACTATAATGGCACCATATCCCACCTGGGCCAATTCCATAGACCCCTTAGCTAATTCTTCAATGATATGGGCCTCTTCGACCAAAGACACACCTGTGAAAAACGGGTTGCTCCCAATTTGTGCTAAGGCTCGTCGAATCTCTCCTTGAAATAGAATCACAGCAATCAAAAATAAATTGTTAAAAAACTTTTCCAAGAGCCAATTGAAGGTGATAAGCTCAAACCAAATACTCATGAGATAAGCGATGGCCAAAAAGCCAATTCCAGAAAGAATCTGTACAGCCCCTGATCTTTTGGTGAGTAATAAAACTCTATAAACTACAATCCAGACTAAAAATATATCGACAACATCTTGAATCGTTAACTCAGAAAAAGTTACCCACAAGTTGTCATAAATTCTGCTGAAATTCATAGTTGCCTATTCTCATTTAACCAAGATCTTATACTTTTAAGCAGTTACAGGGCCAGGGCTCCCAACAGGATCCTTGCCACCACCATCATTGTCATTTTTTTCTTTTTTCAATTTATTTTGATACTCTCGTTCAGCAGCCTCATGCTCTTGATCTAATTTTTCTTTAATCTCAGATCTGTGTTTGAGCAACTCTTCTAATTTAGCGCCGTTCATGAGCATATCGACTTCTTTTCCATCAATAGTCTCTAATTCCAACAAAGCCTCTGACATCTCTTTAAGAACATCCATACGATCATTTAAAATTTGTTTTGCCAGCGTATACCCTTCTGAAATTAAACGATCCACTTCATTATCAATCTCTTGAGCTTTCGACTCAGAGTATTCTTTTGCTTGCTTTTGTTGCATACCAAGAAATACCGGACCTTCTTTTTTCTCTAAGGCGATAGGGCCAAGTTTTTCACTCATTCCCCATTCACAGACCATACTTCGAGCCAATTGAGTCGCTCTTTCTATGTCATTTCCTGCGCCTGTAGTATAATCTTTAAAAACAAGCTCTTCTGCTGCGCGACCACCAAAAAGAAAAGGAATCATATTCGTCGCCTTCTCTTTTGATAAATTCAAACTCTCCTCATCCGGAAGAGTTTGTGTTACTCCCAATGCCATACCTCTAGGAATGATCGATACCTTATGAATCGGATCTAATTTTTTTAGGGTTTTTCCAACTATGGTGTGTCCAGCCTCATGGTAAGCCGTAATCTTTTTGTCCTCATCACTAATGATCATAGATTTACGTTCTGCACCCATTAGAACTTTATCCTTAGCTCTTTCAAAATCAGACATATCCACTTTATGCTTGTCTAAACGAGCCGCCTGCAAAGCAGCTTCATTAACAAGGTTTTCTAAATCCGCTCCAGAGAAACCAGGAGTTGCCTTTGCTAAAGTATCTATATCCACATTAGAGGCGAGGGGAGTTTTCTTAGCATGAACTTTTAGTATTTTTTGTCTACCTCCCAAATCAGGCTTGCTCACCACAACGCGACGATCAAAACGTCCAGGTCTTAACAGGGCCGGATCAAGTACATCAGGTCTATT
>JAGRAA010000280.1 GCA_020435185.1 Bdellovibrionales bacterium
TCATTAGTCTAAAAGCAAACGATATATTATTTCGCGAGAATGATGAATCGGATTGCATGTATGTGGTAAAAAAAGGGCGCATAGCCATTACCAAAACCAAAGGGGCCAGCGAGATCATTTTAGCAGAACTAGGACCAGGGAGTATGCTTGGAGAAATGGCCTTTTTTGACAGCAAACCTCGAAGCGCTGGCGCAAAAGCACTTTCCGATACAGAAGTGATTGCCCTTCCCTTTGTAGCTCTCCATGCTCAATTCAAGACCTTTCCTGAGTGGCTTAAGTCAATGGTCAAAACTGTAAATGGCAATTTACGTGAGGCCAATAGAAAGATTAAAAATCTAGAACAAGTGCAAAATGCAGATGCAACTATGTTTCCTCCTGAAACGATCTTAAAACTTACTGCCATTATTACACTTATAGGTTTTAAATCAGGAGAACAAACAGAAGAGGGTTTAGTCATCCCTGCTGGGACGTTAAGAAACTATACCATTCAAATTTTTCATCAACCTACTCACAAAATGAACAAACTCATTGAAGTTTTATCTGCTCTTCAATTAATGAAGCAAGAAGATTTAGGAGAAGGCCGAATTAAAATCACCATCTTAGATCAGAAGAAGCTCACCGGCTTTGTTGATTGGTACAACAAATGGCTCTTCGCAAAAGATGCTGACCGCATAACCTTAGAAGAAAAAGAGCTCCCCGCCGCTCGCGCACTCTGTTTTTATGGAAGAAAACAAGAGCCCAACGATAAGGGACAGGTGACGGTCAGTCTTACTGAATTACAGAACAATAGCATGAAGGACTTCAACCAACTCATTAATGTTTCAGACACAGATTCTCTAGCTGCCAAAGGATTCATCGAAGAAAAGGTTTCTGGCGAAGGTGGAGTTCTAACCACTAATTTTGTGTTACAAGATTTAGAAATGGTTATTCCTTATTGGGAAATCATATACACCTTGAGTAAAATCAAAAGTCATTGATCCTTACTTAATCGCGACACCTTAATGGCAATCGATCATTAGGTTCTTTTTCCACAAATCGATCTCCAATCGTGTAAACCCTCAAAGAGTTCGTTTTACTCTTTTCAACCACAGGAACTCCAAGAGTTAAGACCACTCGATCCCCTGCTTTTACTAATCCGTATCGCAATAAAAGGTCCTCAACCTGTGACATGGCATCGTCCGTAGACTTATAGGCATTGATCGAATAGGTTTGCACTCCCCAAACCAGCTCTAGTCGATTTAAAGTATGCAAAAGGTGTGTGATCGCAATGATACGCGCTTGAGGTCTATATCCAGAAATCACCTTCGCGGTTCTTCCTGTTGTCGACAAACACACTATAGCTGAAGCCTTCAACTTTAACGTCGTCAAACACGCGCTCGCGCCTATGCTTTCTGCCACGTCCATCTCTTCCTGGTCTAAATTTAAGTCATAATAAAAACTTGGATCTTTCTCTACTTCTCTTATAATCTCATCCATTGTTTCAATACATCTAAAAGGATATTTACCACTTGCTGTTTCTGCCGAGAGCATCAACGCATCTGAACCATCCATAACGGCATTTGCCACATCTGTTATTTCTGCTCGAGTCGGCCTAGGGTTTTGAATCATACTATCTAACATTTGTGTGGCCGTGATAACAGGCTTGTTGAATTGGTTAGCTAAATTGATAATCCGTTTTTGGATTGCAGGTAATCGTGTTTGACCAACCTCTACAGCCAAGTCTCCACGAGCGACCATAACCCCATCGCTGAGCTGAATAATGTCCTCTAGATTTTCAATCGCTTCCATCATCTCAATCTTTGCAATAATCTGGGTAGAAGGAGAGTGCTGTTGAATGATCTCCCTCAATTTTATAATATCGCTTCCTTGCCTGACAAAACTCAAGGCTACAAAATCCACCTGCTGAGAAAGACCGAATTTTAAATCTTCAATGTCTTTCTTTGTCATACAATCTACAGGAAGCATGACACCGGGAACATTCATTCCCTTTCGGTTTTTAAGAATTCCTCCAAAATTAACTTTTGCTTTCAGTGTTGTACTGCTTACTTCAATAACCGTGACATCCATCAAACCATCATCAAAAAGGATCTTGTCTCCAACCTTGCAAGCCTGAGGGAGTTTTTTAAAATCTGTGGGTATCAAACCTGATTTCCCCAGAGTCTCTTCTGTAGTTATAACGACAACGTCATCTTTAACTAATTCAATTTGTCCTTGCTCAAATTGGCCGACACGAATTTTAGGACCTTGCAAATCTTGCAGGATCGCAACAGGGGCTTTCAACTCTAATATGAGTTCCCGAATATTCTTAATTACAGCTAAATGATCTTCATGTTGACCATGAGAAAAATTTAATCGAGCAACGTTGAGACCTGAAGTGATCGCATGTTTTAAATTTTCTTTTGAACTCGTTGCAGGCCCTATGGTTCCAACTATTTTTACTCTTCTATCAGCTAACATTAGGAGGCTTTCCAGCTATGCTTTATGCTTTTCTTATTACTGTTAATAAATTATCTACTTGTTCTTTATGCCTTTTATTCATTTGCTCTGTTTCTTGGCGTTGGTGATCTTTTACCTCAGCAAGTTTTTGCTCATATTGAAGCCTCAATGCATCTAACTGTACTTGGTGATCTTTTTGCAAATTATCGATCGTTTTCTTTGCTCTAAACTCTGCTCTTTTTTTATTGATAGTAGATTCAGCTTTCATCTTATCAATTTCTGACTCATACTTTTCTATGGTCTGAGATAACTTTTGCGCGTGCTTGATATCATTATCAGCCACTCTTTTCATTAAGTTATTAACGGAATCATTATGCTCAGAAGCTAAATGCTCTCTGATTTGAACTTTTTCTTCATCATTACTATTCCGCAATGAAGTAATACTTTGCTGATAACCTTCATTAATACGACTGATATTTCGATTATATTCATTTTGTAATCTCTGCCTAGAAATATCATCTAATTTTTCTTGGTTTTCCTTATGTGCAGCAAAATCTTGCTTAAGTTGACTAAATGCATTTCTATTTTTTTCATCTATCATTTGTGCTCTATTTCTATGAAACCTATTGCTAAACTGAATCGCATCGCTAGTTTCTTTTCTTACTTTATTAATATCCTCTGCATTTTGATCTAACAAATTCTCTCGCATTTTTTTATTTACATCAGCATAGTGATCAATGTTTTTTTGCATGTTCTCTCTCACATTTTTCACTCTTATATCAGCATTCTTCAATAACTTTACTTTCTCTCGATTACGCATGCTTTTTTCGTTAGCTAAAGACG
The DNA here is from genome assembly GCA_020435185.1 of Bdellovibrionales bacterium. Lineage (GTDB taxonomy): Bacteria > Bdellovibrionota > Bdellovibrionia > Bdellovibrionales > UBA1609 > JAGRAA01. The sequence goes on from JAGRAA010000280.1 coordinate 3,280, forward strand.
CCTCCAAAGATTGGCTTCTTTCACCCATGCGATCAAAAACTTCTTCTCTCAAATTGTTTAATCCGTCAACATAAGCCAAGCGCTCTTCTTTACGAGCCAAATCATCTTTTTTCTTTATTTGATCAATGCTTCGATCAAACCCGTCTCTCAGCTCCATCTCTGAATCTTGCCGAGCTAGTCGCTCCCTATTCATTTGGCTAATAAAATTATCAGTTAACCTTTTCTTATCAGAAAACTGCTGGATTTGCTGAGCCTTAAGGCGAGCATTCGTAACCAGCCTTGTCTCTTGAAGCTTGTCCTGAAGCTCCATCACCTCTCTATCTCTGGACTCCTTTAGTGTATTTACTTTGGTGCTATGAGCTTTCGTTAACGTCTCACGGTCAGAAGTAATGGCTTCTTCTTGCTTTTTTCGCAAATCATTAAGCTGCTGCTCGTTCATTTGCTTTTGTAATCTTACTTTCTCTTCGTAATCCCTAGATAGCTTATCTAAACGCGTTTCATAGGCTTGAATTTTTCTATCTGAATTATTCTCTACAGATTCTCGATAGTTTTGAATTTTCTGATCAGAGTCTCGAATAGTCTGTGTCAACTTCTGCCTATTAAGCTGTCTCAAACTATCCATTTCGTCTTGATGCTTATTTTCACGAATAGCTATTTCGTCACGAAGCCTATCGCTCAAGGCTTTCATTTGATCCGTGTGCTGCTTTTTTAAATCATCGATTTCTTTTTTATGTTGCTCACTAATCCTTCGGATTTCTTTATTTTGAGTTTTGCGTAAGTTCGATTCTTTGGTTTGATACTCTTCACGAGATCTACGGACAGCATCATCATTTCTATTCGAATTATCCACTGAAGACATCCTGTCTCCCCCCTTTAAAGGCTTTCCTACAGTTTATCAAAAAGCTCATGCTTTTAATACATTAGCTTAAATTTTCTGTCAGTTTAAGTCTATGGATTAGTCTAGATAATTTTTCTTTCTAAAAATCTCTCTGAGGGCTTTATTTTCGTTCTCGATTTTAATTCTTCTTCGCTTTACACTTGCCAAATGCCTTTTATGGTCTTCTATTCGCTTATTGGCCAATTCTCCGTACTTTTG
>JAGRAA010000281.1 GCA_020435185.1 Bdellovibrionales bacterium
CCACTTCACCAAGAGCCTGTAAATAAGCCAACTGCAAGGCAGAAGGTGAATCACTTAATTTTCTGGAAGCTTCGGCCAATTTTTCAGATCGCTGCAATTCTCCTTCGTCACTAATGACTTTAGCTCGTCTTTCTCTTTCTGCCTCCGCTTGTCGTGCCATTGCCCGTTGCATTTCAGCAGGTAAATCGATTTGCTTCATTTCAACGGCCGTCACCTTAATACCCCAAGGTTCCGTCGCTTCATCAAGTATCTCTTGTAAACTATGATTGATCTTATCTCTATTAGATAATAAATCATCCATTTCGTATTTCCCTAACACACTTCTCAAAGTGGTTTGGGCTAGCTGGCTAGTGGCAAAATAATAATCTTCAATATTATTAATGGCCGCTTCCGGATTTACAATTTTAAAATAAAGAACAGCATTAACTTTCATGCTGACGTTGTCTTGAGTAATAACATCTTGGGGTTGTATATCCATCGTCACAGTACGAGTATCCACCCGAATCATTCTTTCGACACCTGGTATAAGTATAATTAACCCAGGTCCTCGAACCCCCTGAAACCGTCCAAATCGTAAAACTACTCCTCGATCCCACTCGGGCAATATTTTGATACTTGAAATTAAAATCATTCCAACAACAAATGCGATAAATAACAATGACATACTTAAACCTCTCTTTTCTGTGAAGTTACATAAAGAGTTAATCCTTCAACTTTTTCAACATAAACTTCTTGTTGCAAACTTAATTCTTCTTCGGACCGAATTCGCCAAATTTCGCCATTCAACTTTGCCGAACCCTTTTTATTTTTAGGATTGAACGCTGTGACTTCTACCCGGTCTCCTACTAAATCATCCACGGTACCGCGCCTTCTTAAATTTCTAGTGCTAAATGCTAAGTAAGCAATTCCCATAGAGATTATTCCTAAAAGCAAAGAAATCGGAAGAATCACAGTGTAAGGCACCGAATAACCTGTCAACTGTGTATCAAACAAAAAGATACTTCCTAAAACAAAAGCTAAGGTCCCGCCAACTCCCAAAAACCCAAAACTCGGTGTAAAAGCCTCTAGGATCATAAATAGTAACCCTAAAGCAATCAAAATTGCTCCAGCCCAAGTAACTTCTAATTTGTGCAGACTCAATAGAGCAAACACCAAACCAATTCCTCCCACCACGCCTGGAACTATGGTGCCAGGGTGAGTGATCTCAAAATAAATGAGGCCTAAGCTTCCCATTAAAAGCATATAAGCTATTTGGGGATCTGTGGTTAAAGCCAATATCTTCTGCTTTAAATTCAAATCCAAAACTTCAAGCGAGCCAACAACCACCTTTATCGTTTGGTCTTCACTCATCTTAACCTCACGCCCATTAGAAAAATCTAAAAAATCCTCTTTCTTAGAAGCAAGAAAATCGATAGCTCCTAAATCAACCGCTTCTTTTGCCGAAACCGCCTTGGCTTCGGTAATAATTTGCTCACTGAATTTTAAATTTCTACCTCGTAATTTGGTAATCCCCTCAAGCCAACTTGTGGTATCGTTTATTATCTTATGTCTTAAATCCTTGGCCATCTCTTGTCCTGTTGAAGAAATCGGAGTAGCGGCACCAATATTGGTGGCCACCATAGCCCCACTCACATGACAAGCCTGTAAAATAATTGCCCCAGCGCTGCCAGCATGTCCTCCCGAAGGGTAGATAAGACACATAAAGGGAATTGGAGAATTTAAAATCTCTTCAACTACTTTTCGAGTCGTCAACAAATTACCGCCAGGAGTATTTACTAATGCTAAAATAGAAGAACATTGCTTTTTCTCAGCGACCTTAATGGCATCGTGAACAATATCTAAAGTCACTGGGCCAATAACATCCCCTACTTCAATTTGTAAGGTACAAGCCTGAGTCTTTTGAACAAAGACAAAAAACACCAATCCCAACGCTAGAAGGCTCACTCTCTTCATAGTTCACCATTAGATTTAAAATTTTTTAAATCTTGCCAAACCTGTTTCTTATACATTTTGATATCTCCGGGGAATTCACTCACCAACATTTTTTTTAGTTCATGAGTGACGATAAAGGACTTTCCGTTAAAGGTAGACCATTGAGAGCACAGTTCTTCAAAAGGAGACTCTGTTAACATAGATGCCTTTAGTGCTCTTTCCCCAAATATAATTCCCTGTTTGAAATTTAACGACTCCCCCTCAAAAGGGATCGATCCATTGATGATTTTAAAGTTGCTCACATGAATGGCCTTCATCATGTTTTGAACCAATGCCATCCCATGAGAGTCTAAGGTTTCAGCAATGATCAATGGAATGACGTCTTCTTGCTTAGGCTCTGTGACCAAATCTCCTGAGGGACTCCATTCGATGACCTTTTGAATCCCCAGAACCTCTCTCATATATTGTATCTGCTCTCTCGCTGCCATTTCTTTAAACTACAGAACCTTCTAAAAATAATCATCATACTTTGGCCTAGTCGCCAAGCGTTACTAGAGGTAACAGTTCCCTTTTCACCTTGCAGATAGTCGAAACCCATCTTTTTGTGCAAATGGATCTCTCACTGGATGAACTTCAGGAAATCTTTTCCTACTCAAATAGGCTAATTTTCATAAACTTTTAAATCTGATTCTTAAGCCCCAGTGTTTTTTGATCGATAGGTATTGAAATCATTAAATACAAGGACGTACTTATGAATTCAGATGAAAAATTAAAAAATACAGCAAAGACGATTGCCGATATTAAAATCCATATAAAAGACGAATTTTCTAAACAAGCGCAATTTTTAGAAGACTACAATCATTGCGTACTCTGTGGAACGGAACTTGAGTTTACACACATTGCCCACTTTATTCATCAAACCGTTGAAGAGACGGCCACATGCCCAAGCTGTGATATTCAAACTCGACAAAAGCAACATTCCTTGCAGTAGTTAATGAGATACGAAGAATTGATAGGCGTACTGTGTGCTTGAATGATGCACAATGGACACCAAAGTGTGTCCGTGCCTAATACCACCAAATCGACTTGGTGCAAGGTGAAAAGGGAACTGTTACCT
>JAGRAA010000282.1 GCA_020435185.1 Bdellovibrionales bacterium
CATATATATGTTTTAATATGATAATATTTGTTAAAAAAAGTAATCATAATTTAGTCAGTGTCTTAAGGATGGGCAATTTTTAATTCTCAACTTTAATCGAGCATATGTAGAGCTGGAACCAGTGTTGCAAACTCAATAAGTATTGTTCGTTATTTGGGGGGATTATGAAAATCAGGCTTTCAGTACTTTTAGGATTGATATATATCTTTATTAATGTGGGCTGCTCGGCCGAGCATGTTGACGAGGGTTCAATTCAGTCCTTTTCTTCTGACCCGGCCTTAGAGGCCAAAGCCATGAACGTACTTCGTCAAAAGTGTTCTTCTTGCCATGGGAGTGCTAGTTTTGGCGGTGTCACTAATATTACAAAGGTTTCGGTTTTAATTTCTACAGGATTAGTTGTTCCAGGAGATGCTACTAAAGGTAGATTGGTGGGATCTATTGAAGATAGCTCTATGCCTGTATCAGGAAATGTCAGCGCCATAGAGCTAAATGACATTAAATCTTGGATTAACAATGGGCTTAAGGGAAATGTGGGTGGAGGAGAGATTGTGCCTCCAGTCGCTGTGGAGCCTCCACCAGTATTTACGGGATCCCCTTTGCAAGTGAGTGCTTTAAATATTTTAAATACAAATTGTGTGGGCTGCCACGGAGAGATTGGTTCAGGGGGAGTATCTCGGATTACTGACGTTAAAGGCCTTCTTGCAACAGGGCTTATAGTAGATAAAGATGCCTCACAGGGCAGGCTTTTGGCTTCGATTAGAGAAGGGTCAATGCCTCCATCTGGACCTCTGGGAGCAAGTGATCTTCAAACTCTCGAGGATTGGGTCAATCAAGGAGTAGGCGCAAATGTCGAAGTGAATTTGCCGCAGGTAAAACTTGAGCCAACGTTTTCTAGCATTAGCCAATTGATTCTTCAGCCAAAATGTACCGCTTGTCACGGCAGTGTAAAGGCTGTCGATGGTATAAGGCTGGATAGCTATGATAGAGTTTTTGCAAAAGCCGAAATGGTAAAATTAGGGAATCCCCAAGAAAGTAAGCTTTACAAGTCGGTCCATTCAGGAGAAATGCCTCCACGCTCGGATGGTTATCAACCATTGACAGGAGAAGAGCAAAGCGCCATTTATACTTGGATTCAAAATGGCGCATTAAATAATTAATTGGAGGATAGATATTTCTATTTACTTCTTTTGCTGAGATTGAATGTATTTTGCGATGGTGTTGGCAGCTCGTTTTGCTGTTTTAGGGTTTGGATGTATTCCATCTCCAATATGGACAAAGTTTTTCCATACATCTAGAACCACGGCTTGAGGAAGTTCATTTGTGATTCGTGATTGCATTTGTTGACGCAAATATTGAAATGAACTTTCGTCAATGACCCATGAAAGACCAAAAAGAGATTTGAACAAATTTAAGTCCAAATCTTCGTACTTTGGCATGACTTCAAAGATGGGAATAAGTCCTTTGCTGATAGCCGATTGTCCAACGGCGATCATTCTGTCTACGGCTTCATTGATTTGTGTGTTTGAACAAGGGGTGGTTTGTGATTGAGGAACACCAAAGGCATCAGAGTGTAAGCAATCATTAGGCATAGAAACTTCTACGTATTCAGCATTATATTGAGTGAACGTCGGAGGCAATGCCACACGAGAAAGAGCTTTGTTGAGCATGGTTTCATAACTTTCCCAATTAGCAGGTCCACAAGTGGGAGATCCGGGGGGACACCAAGATCGAGCAAAAGTAGTTGCTCCAGCTTGAGCTTCGTTAATGACGTATCCAGGTAGACGATGAGATCTTGATAAAGCTTGCCCTAGACTGAGATAAGATCCAAAGTTAACTGCGATCCCTCCGAGCGGAGAGATATTATTGTTATAAGGAGTTGATCCATTTGCATAAGACGCGCCAATGATCAACAAAGGTAAATCAATTGTGTTATTTGAATTTTGTGCTGACGCATTAAAACCAAATCCTACAAAAGCCATAGCTGCAACAATTTTTTTGAACATGTGAGTTCCTTTCTGATTTATTTAGAACTCAATTACGGTTGTTTATGTTTTCTAATAAAGGCCAGAAAATATATTCATGATTAGACTTACGTGAAGGAAATAATGTTCGATGTCTATACTCATGAGAGAAATTGTATTAATTTATTTTAATGCTCTCTCAATTTAATGATTATGACTACGAAGATAGTTATTCTATAGAATGCCCCGAAGATTTATTGATGTCTGAGGTATTGAATTCATTTTTTACAATGACCCCATGGCCTATTCGGATTTTAATGCGCATTCGAAATTTTTTTGTTTCTTTTTTTAAGTTGAAAACAGGGAGATCTGATAGAACTTTTAAAAGTAAAGAGATCAAAAGCGGGGATCAAATTGGATTGTTTGAGATAGAAGAAATAGGACGGGACTTTGTCTTGATGGGGGCTGACGATACACATTTAAATTTTCGAGTTGCGTTCGAGGTACAAGATGGACTGTTAAAATGTAATACGCGAGTGAAGTTTAACAATCTCTCTGGCAAAGTGTATTTTTATTTAATCAGGCCTTTTCATCGTTTTATTGTGCCTGCTCTATTAAGGTCATCTATCAGACATTTAGCTCGTCCTTTTAAATAGAGAAACCAGTAGGGCCAGAAATATATATTTTTTATCTTTCCATAAATCGTTATTTCTAGACCATAAAACCACCCAATCACCAAGCTGAAGATCCTTAAGAGAATTT
>JAGRAA010000283.1 GCA_020435185.1 Bdellovibrionales bacterium
ATCAGCAATTTTAATTTCTAATAATTATTGGCGACATTTATAACTTAAAAGCTCTGGCAATTTTTTAGGAAATCTTTTGCTAAATTCTGAGGTATAATAGAAGCCGTCCCCTTCTAAATTATAAGCAATGGCTTCTTGTACAGGTTGGTATTCCAAGGGTATGACTTGATAGTTTTTCCCTTCGTCCCAGCTTGTGTCGAGAAGATTATTATCTTCGCTTAAGTCAAAAAAGAATTCAATAGCTGTCATATAATTTAAAACAATAAACTTTTTGCCATCTGGATGGATGTCCATACTTGTAGGAACTTGCCACACCCAATCCCCATACTCTCGTTGTTCTTTTTGATCAGGATAGATTTTCTTCAAATCAAAACTGGCTACGACTTCTGGTTTTATTCCGGTAAAGAGAAGAGAACCTGGAGTAAAAGCGGAGTAAGCTTTAAATGGAATTTTTAGTAGGTGATGCTCGTAAGCTTCTTTTTTCTTAAGATCATAGTGCTTGGTGAGTATAAAAAGATCTTTAGTCTTCGGGTGTATAGCGAAGCTTTCTGCATCCACTGAGTCTTTAAAGGGTAAAGAAAGCGGCAGAATAAGATCGGGCTCTATTTCATCTACAGGCATTTGGTTCTTATCATAAAGATGAGACTCAATGAAAAAATATAAAGCTCTGTCTCCATTAGAGCGATTTCCTCTTAAAACTCCTATGTCTGCGACGATAAGACAATATTCGTTTTCGAAGCATTCTCCATAAGAAAGGTCTTCTGCATCGATAAAGCGGGTATGTTTCACCTTAATTTTTTTTAAATTTTGCCCATTGAGATCTGAAACGATAAGGGCTGAATCAGCATCAGAATCGTTGATATGATAAAGGTGATTATATTGTTTAGAAACAGCAAGACCGCTAGCCTCATTCAAGGTGTTAACATCGAGGAGCCCATGATGAGTGGCCTCTTTACTGTATTGGCAGCTAGGCAGAAATTGTAGATCATTGTCTTTTAGAGCATTAGCCAATTGACGTTGTGAAGAATTAACCGAATAGGTGGCGCAAGAAATGCTGATCCAACTTATAACTATTACTGTAAGATTTAATAAATATTTCATATCAAAAATGATAGTTCCATTCGATATTTAGGGCAAAGTATTTGCTGCTCATGTACAATTTTCTAAAGGCAGATGGTTTTTTTCATAAACAAAGCTTGTTATTGCGAGTCGCCAAAAGCTCTGACATAGTGCCGCAAAGAGTGTTTCAAGGCAAGTGACCCACCATTAGTTGACCCACAATTAATTGATTGACATAGGAGAGTATAAGTTTGGTTAAAACATTTAGCTTTTTTATCCGATTCGTAGTTTGTTTAATCATTATTCCTGAATTTTCTTGGGCAGCGAGTGTGGCTTTACCTGTAAGTTCGAAGATTATTGGAAAGCCTTCAGAAGATCTGATTTCTCCTCAAGGGAAACATTGGGATGCCGGTAGTGCCACAGCCTGGGCCAAACAAGGGGGAGATCTCAGTAGTCTGAATCCTTTGCCTAGTAAATTTTGGCAAGATAAGAAGTATGCTCTTTTAGACCCTTCCAGTGGCTTACCTCTTCCGCTTCTTCAGGAGCGATCTCTTTCTTACCCTGAAGACGGTCAGATTGTGCTATTTAAAGATTTTGACAATAAAGCTCCTTTTACTTTTTATGCAAAAGTTCAAAATCAAAAAACAGGCCAATATTATCGAATGGCGATGAGTCGTTACACTCAACCGATGCTACTCAGATCGGCTTTGATGAGAAAGTTAGGGTATTTTATCCCCGCGCCGAAATATTATGAAAAATTAAGAGTTAAATTTGAGTCCAAGGATCAAATGGAACGGTTTTTACAACGAGCGCAAAATGAATCAGGGAGTGATTTTGAAACGAGAGATTGGATTGGTGCTAGAGATGATCAGTCGTTTATATTAACCATTGAAAGTAGTACCTTAGAGTATACGCTTCCGGTTTATTCTAATTTAAACTGGGGGATTTCATTGAATGACAAAAATGCTCGACAATCTAGTCTCATTGAATTGATGTCCAGACAGAGAGCGTATCGAGCTATGATTGTTCCTTTTGTGGTCACTAATATTCCAGAGAGCTTAGGG
>JAGRAA010000284.1 GCA_020435185.1 Bdellovibrionales bacterium
ATTACTCTGTACTGTTTTTGGTGCAGGTGGAGCTTTGCTCTCTCTTTTAATCAGTAAATGGGTTGCCAAAACCATGTATGGAGTAAAAGTTATTGACCCGAAAACAAATGACTCTCAACTTCGAGAACTGATTGAAGTCGTTTACGATTTATCAAAAAGAGCCGGCCTAAGAAAAATGCCAGAAGTGGGCCTTTATGATAGTTCAGAGGTGAATGCTTTTGCGACCGGACCAAGTAAAAATAATTCACTAGTCGCTGTTTCGAGTGGGCTTTTGAATCGAATGAATAAAGACCAAGTCCGAGGTGTACTTGGTCACGAAATCGCTCATGTGGCTAATGGAGATATGGTTACGATGACTCTTATCCAAGCCGTGATGAATATTCTTGTTATGTTTGTAGCTCGTATCATTGCCAAAGTGGTTACTGAACAATCTGACAATAAATCCTTTTGGCTATATATTGGGGTTTTATACGCCGTTGAAATCCCTTTAGGATTATTGGGAGCAGTGGTCGTGAGATTCTTCTCACGATTTAGAGAGTACCGAGCCGACGAAGGTGGAGCTCGCTTTGCAGGAAAGCAAAATATGATCTCGGCACTACGAGCTTTACAAAATAATGATGAGCTCATTGTTAATGATCAGCAAGCCATTGCCAGTTTGAAGATCTCTGGTGGCAAAGGCAATCGCTGGCTTCAACTCTTGTCGACTCATCCTCCTTTAGAGGATCGTCTTTCTCGATTAGAAAAAGCTAGAATTTAATTCTTAATTCAAAATGAGACACCAGGACCATTGTCCTGGTGTCTTTCTAGAATCACAACTAGATTCTTTAAGTTATTGTTTCCGTCTATAGACAGCAAATTTAAATCGTTTAAACTAATAAGGTGAAGTTTTTATTTTTACAATTCATCACTCTCATTTTAGTTTTAGGCTGTAGTACGCAGTCTACTAAAGACCTCATGCCTCCCATTAGCGACAGGCTTCCTCCTAGCTACCAACTCTCCTCTGACAAGGATACAGTAAGCCAAGATCTCTTTTTGCAAGAATTACTAAAACCTGTAGCCGCTGAACAGTCAGTAGAACTCTCTACTCAATGGTGGGCCGAATATAAAAGAGCCATGATTTGGCAAGATGATAAACCTCAAATCAGTTGCCGTTTATACTCTAAACTCTCCAAAGAAAAAATGTTTCCTCTTCATAGTTTAGCAAGGCTACGAGCACTTCAAACTTGTGAGAAAAAATCTTTTTTTGCCGACTTTTCAAAAGAAAACTCTTGGATTGAAAACCAGCCCTGGTTAAAACGAGATGCTATTGACACTTCTATTAAGATATATACTCTTCAAAAAAACCAACCAGAACTTCTCAAGCTATATTGGGAAAAATCTAAACTATCCCTTCCTGCTTCTCAAAAAATAAATCTTACTAAAAGGGCTTTAGATATAGCCACTCAATTGAATGATGAAAAAGCCAAAGAAAAATTAACAAAACGGGTATATTTTTTATCCCCTAGTGAAATGCCTCTACCAAAAAAAAGAGATTATCTTAAAGTAGCCCGAGACTATCGTCACAAAAGATTATTCACTAAATCTCGATCATACTATAACAAAATCATAAAACAAAAAGGATTTAACCATCACCAGCGGCTCCTTGCCTACAAAGGCATCCGAAAATCTTATAAGCTTCAACTCGATAAAGAGAACTATATTAAGTCCACCGAAAATCTTTTTATTTACACAAAAAAAATCTATCGTCGCAATTCAAAAAAAGATTGGTATAAAAATCAGCTCTTAGACAATGGTATTCTTTTGGCTCGAACCTATTGGACCAAAGGAATGAATAAACAAGCAAAAAATGTTCTTACTTATTTAGTTTTCAAACTAGGAAAAACCAACTCTGACTTATCAAAAGCTTACTGGGTGCTTGGTAGAATGGCCGAAGAAGAATCTAACTTTCAACAAGCCGTCAATTGGTTTACAAAAGCAAAAGATTTGATAAAACCTAATAGCCATCTTTATGGTGACATCCATTGGCTTTTAGCGTGGAACCTAAGAAAATTAAAAAAATACGATGAGTCAAACATCGTTTTATCCGAAATTATTAAGTTAGATGATAACGATTTTGAGAAGTTCAGATATCAATTTTGGTACGCTAAAAATTTAAAACAATTAAATAAAGATCAAGAAGCACAAAATCTATTTGAAGAAATTATTCACAACGATCCGGTTGGCTACTATGGCATAGTCGCTCGCAGAGAAAATCAAATGGTCATATCTAAAGTCAGCCTTAGAAACCCTGCCAATGCTACTGATCACGTATTAAGTCGACATATGAACGAAGTTTACCTAGAATGGCTAATATCCCTTGATGAAAAAAATGTAGCCAGAGACTACCTTGATTATATAAGTGATAAATTTGAAAAAGAAAAACTGACAGATAAAGATGTATGGCTTGCGCTTTTAAATAATTATGCTCGAGCAGGACAATATTTAAGTTTATTTTATCGACTCAATCGATCTGACCCAGAAATAAAAGATAGAGTCTTATACTCTCAACCGGGACTTATCTTTCCTCAACCGTATTACTCCTATGTAAACTCTGCGGCTCAGAAATTTGGAATGTCTACAGAGTTTATATATGCGATCATGAGGCAAGAGTCTGCCTTTAATCCTTATGCTAGAAGCCATGCCGACGCCTTTGGTCTCATGCAACTTCTTCCTGAAGTTGCAGAAAAATCGGCTTCAGCAAATCAAGTTCCTTATCAAAATCCAAGAGATCTTTTTAAACCCTTTGTGAATATTCAAATAGGAACCTCTTTTTTACGGTCGCTCTACGACAAATACGATGGACAAACCATACTCGCCATCGCCAGTTACAATGCTAGTGAAGAGGCCATAGACAATTGGATGAAAACAAAATATAGAGGAAGTTCTTTGGAATTTATCGAAGATATCCCTTACAATGAGACTCAAAATTATGTCAGGCTGGTCATTAGAAATATGGTTTACTATACCTTATTTAATACCAAAGATTCTTTTATTAAGTTTCCTGAATGGATGCTTGATCTCAACAAAGGCTTGTCTATTTAAATTATTGTGCGCCCGGAAGAGTAG
>JAGRAA010000285.1 GCA_020435185.1 Bdellovibrionales bacterium
CCTATTGTCTTAAATATATTTTTGGTGCACGCCTTTATGCAACCCAGTGGACTCCCCATGGCTATTCTTGTGGGGTTACTTGAGATTTATTTAGCTTTTTTCGCGAAACCCTACAGCGATATTGTAAAACAGATTTTTAGATGTCCCATGAGAGAAGCTAAACAGCCTAAAAATTGACCTAACTCCGGTACTTGTTTCTCTCTACCTCCGATCAAGACCGATTTTTATAAAATGAGGGAGTATGCTATAGAAGAATACTTGATTTTCCTCTATAGCATAAGCTGATCCATCTAACTTAGATTGGGCAATCTTTGAAACCGCAAACATCACTTGATTATTGATAGTTAACCAATCGCTGGAGCTCAAAGAAAGCAAACGTGAATCGTAAACTCCATTTTTTTCGATCTCTTCTAATACTTTACTCACTAAAGGAGAATGCTCATGGCTCAATCCTCCGCGAACACCCAACAAGGTTCTCAACTCTAGATCTAAATCAACATCTTTTGGAATAAGGTCTCTATATTCCGTATAGTTCTCTTTCAGTTTGTTTAATAGATAGACTCTGGTTAAAAATGAAAATAAATCTCGATACGGTTTTATAAAAGCTTCATAGCTATGACCTAAAACATAAGAATCCACCTCTCCTTCAAAAGTGGCTTTAAAGTCGTCCATTTGTTCTTCTATGCGTATCAATCTTTCTTGGATCGCTTGTTTTCTTTTTTGACTTATGGCTTTTTTGTTTTTTAAAGGATTTAAGGTATCTAATAGCTGTTGTTTTTCTCTTGCAAGATCAGATATTTTTAACCGAGTGTATTCGATATATCCCAAAGTATTTTGCTCATAGCCCAAAGCCAATCTGTGACTAAATAAGGTGGCTCCTACCGAATCTAAAACAGCCATAAATAAAGCCTCTGGCCTTCTCATCTTTAAATTGGCCGCACGAGGGTCTCCACTTTGCTCTATTTTTTCGGCGGGCGAAAGATTTTTTTCACCAAGAATGGATTTTGTTCTTGGAAAATAAGTGGTTGATCCATCAAAGTAAGGTAAGGTCACTTGTGTACCTTCGACCATTGGCGCTGAGAAAGAAGAGACGAAGTTAAAGTCGTAAACTTTAGGGCCTCTAAATATATATTTAGAATTCAAATGCCAATTCAAAGCGACTCTAAACATCTCTTTCAAGGCCTTTAATTGCCGTGTTCCTTCAGAGGTCGCTCCATTAATGTCGTACTTCCCCTCAGAAACAGCTCTCAATGCAACAAATTTATCTAAATCGAAACCTTTCACGCATTGATTTTCAGCCCAACTCAATTGAGGCAGGAGCATGGCTACACTTAAAATAATCGATCGGATCATCGAAACCCTCTTTCTGAATGACTCAATAAATTTTTGTCGACACTTTCATAAAGCAAGATCAAGACCAACAACTAAGACTTTGAAACAACTTATTTTTTTCAAGTGCATAAATGTTCTTTGTCAAAGATCCATACGAATTTAAATAATTTTTGTCACTCGAACCGATGCCTAATTTAAACTGGCCCACAAAAATGTTGTTAAAAAAACAAATTCCCTTTGGTTTTTTGTCCGGATCCTGAAAAAGAAGATTATTTAGTCAAAGAAGACTTAATAATTCGAGTGTTGTGATAATAAACATAGAGCTCTATGTGATGACTGAGTCTTTCTGGGAGCTTCGTGGTACACCAGGTTCTTCTAAACAATCGATTAATGTTTGCTCTTAACATGGCACAAGTATGATTAAGACTAAATAAAGGATCCCACCCTCCTTCTTTTAACTCTCCCTGACCGGTCACGCATCCTCTCCTTCCTGGAGTGGTCTCATGGTGAGCAGAGGGAAAGTACTTTCTCACACTTTCCGGATAATGAGGGTTTTGATCTGAAAGAATATAGGCTCTAGGATGGATTTTAGGCTTAATTTCTTGAAATAACAATTCTCTAGCCTTTTTCCTATGATCCTCTCTGAATCCGTATTTTTTTCTGGAAGCTTTGGCTAAGAGTCCCTTAGCAGGCATTTGTGAGACTTTAAAGCCTAAGATCTTTCTGGTTTTATTCTCCACGGCTAAGGTCACAGAAAGGGGTTTAAGCTTAGAGTGCTCAAAGGTCTCTAGATCATCAAACTGTAGCTCTTCTACAAGAGGGCTCTTTAAAAGGAGCTTATTATTATTCTCTCTGGCTTGAAGGGCTAAGAAGATAAACTTTCTGACCACTGTGTTACGGCTAACATGAAGGAGCTGAGCGATTCTTCTTTGCGAGACTCCTGAGCAGAAGAGCTCAAAGATACGAGGGTTTAAATGACGTTTCTTCTGCCAGTAGCATTTTTGAAAGCTCGCTTGAGAGAAGGTCTTAAGACAATTTCGACATTTAAATCGAGCCAGAGTACGACCATCAGATTTTCTTTTAAAGAATCCGAATTTCGTACAAGTGTTTTTACCAGAATGGCAATGAGGGCA
>JAGRAA010000286.1 GCA_020435185.1 Bdellovibrionales bacterium
TATTTCTGCCGGAGGAGGAAGCGTCGTTCCTTTTGTAGGGCTCGGCATTACCGGCTTTGGTGGTTTGTCAGAAAATAAAATAAATTAATTGGTTGGATAGGCCTATGGAGTCAGATCAGAAGTAGATTTCACTGCTTAGATCTCAAAATGAGTCACTTTTAGTTAGAAAATATTATTTTTCTATAATATGTTACCCTAGTAGTTGTTATGTAACTTTTAACCAAAGCCGATGTATTTATACCTATGAAACATTTGATCTTTTTCTTTGCTCTATTTTTGTTCCCAGCACTCACCTTATCTGGTCAGGTCAACAAAAATCCTTTAAAGGCCGTTCTTGTTGAAAACCCTGTTGTTCTTCCTCCTGGGGCCAATAAAGAAGTTAAACTCGATATTGAAATCGCTAAAGATCATCATGCGTACTTAGATCAATTTCGCCTAAAGCTTAAAGAGCCCACAAAATCATTAATTGGTGGATTTAAGATTAATCCCATTATGGAATGGAAAGATGTCCATTCTAAAAAAGTAAAAAAAGGCGTGGCCGGAAAGGCCACTCTTTCTTTTGTTCTTGAAGCTCCTCAATCCTCACAAGAAAGTGTAGAAGAAACGCTCCTTCTTACATATCAGGCATGCACCGTTAAATATTGCCTTTTGCCAAAAACAGTTGAAATCCCACTGAAAATTCTTTTGTCTACTTCTTCTCTACAGGCTGATCACTCTCCCTCTAACGAACTCATGCCTGGCCCATCCTTGCTGCAGCAAGCGGAAAGTTTGGGGTGGCTAAATGTCTTTGCTCTTGTTTTCTTAGCGGGAATACTAACCAGCTTTACTCCCTGCATCTTCCCGATGATTCCAATTACTCTCGCCATACTAGGAAATCAAAATAATAAAAAGCAATTGTCTAAAGGAGAAGGCTTAAGAATCAGTCTCGTTTACGTTTCGGGGATCGCCGTAACCTATTCTTTACTCGGCTTAGTTGCCGCCAGTACAGGAGCTTTGTTTGGCTCTCTACTTGGTCATCCGGCCGCCATTTTGTTTATCTCTTTAGTCTTTTTCTTCATGGGCTTAAGTATGTTTGGCCTCTTCGAATTGCAAGCTCCAGCTTTTATCAGAAACAAATTGCAAACCGGAAGAGGAGACAAAGGTTACATTACTACTTTTTTAACCGGCTTGTTTGCCGGCCTCGTCGCCTCTCCTTGTGTTGGACCTGTACTTGTGAGCATTCTCACTTTTGTTGCGCAAACACAAAACTTAGCGTTAGGTTTTCTTCTTTTGCTCACTTTTGCTTTTGGACTAGGACTTATCTTTATCGTATTAGGTACGTTTAGTGGATTAACCAAAAAAATTCCTCGCTCTGGAGCTTGGCTTAACTTCAGCAAATATGTTTTTGGGTCCATTATGATTGGCGTCTCTGCCTATTTTGCCTCACCCATCCTTGAAAGAGCTTTCGTAAAACAAAATCAAGAAAAAGTCTCCAAACTCAACTGGCAAGAGTATTCTGACCAAATTTTAGAAGAATCGCAAAAAAATGGTAAACCCGTCATTATTGATTTTCGTGCCGATTGGTGTGCCGCCTGCATAGAACTAGAAGAAAAAACCTTTAGCCACCCCGAGGTCAGAGATCTTAGTAAAGACTTTGTCTTGCTTAAATTTGATCGAACATTAGAAAGCGATAAATTTAACGAACTTCAAAAAAAATATGGAATTGTCGGCCTTCCTTTTGTGGCCTTTCACTCCTCGAAGGGAACCTTTTTGAAAAACAATACCTTAACCGGATTTGAAGACTATTCATCCTTCGCCAAAAGAATGAAAACCGCTCTTAGTTCTAAAGATTAAAAAGGTATAAAAAGGTACGGACACACTTTGGTGTCCACAGGGCGTCATCAAATTATTAAAATGATAGTTTGTATATAGTTTTACACCCTAGTTTATTTGAAGTTGGAAATGATAATATATAACGCTTTATGGACACCAAAGTGTGTCCGTACCTTTTAAACTCTTTTAAGCTTTTCTATATATCGAATAGCATCTTTTAAAGACGCCCTTGAGTGGGCTAACTGCATTTCTTGCTCAGCAATAAGCTTTTGCATGGTATTCACCTTATGCTCAAACCCTTGAATAACTGAATTGTGACGATTGAGCATCTGTTCGATCTTGTCTTCGTTCATCTTTCGATGAATCACTTTGCTATTTAGCTCCGCCAACTTTTGGTAAACATCATGAAGGCTATTTTTATATTGCTTATCCATGGTCATAAGCGCGCTTTTAATACGTTCAAATCTATTGTCACTTGTGTCAATTGTGCTGCTTAGAGCCGAATCTAAGGACTTAACATTGTTCGTGGCATCCAGAACATCTTTTCTCATTTGGTCAATTTTTGCCGATAAAATTTGAAAATCAGTATAATCAAATTCTAGCGAAGTACTTGAAGACCGTAGGTTTTTTTCAATGCTTGTGGATTTTTGATTTTCTTTTAAAAACCGCTCCACTAAAGAATCTTCTGTGTTTTTTTGATTTTGAGAATTGAAAATATCGTTTTTAATTTGCCTACTCATAGATGCCCCAAAAAATTATGTATTTTTCTCTAGACGTTTCACCAGAAATAATCTTATCGTTTACACATGGCGTCTGTCACACAATTTTCGAATTTTATCATGCATTTGCAAGGTCATCGTGACCTGAGCTTGATTACTTTAAACAACTTTTTAAAGTACTATCCTATAAACGATGACCAATTTGACTCTAACCTTATTCATCAGTTTTTTTTGTATGCCTTTCGCCACAAATATTGGCAGCAAAACAAAGAACCGCTATTTAATGCCATTTTTACAGCCACCAATAACTTTGTAAAACAAAACTATTTAAATACTGATCTACAGCCTTTGCTGTTTTGGAAAGAAAATAAGATTTTTGATATCCATAACCACCAAGATCAACAAGATGTTCTTAATCAGTTTTTTAGATTTAAAACCGCAGAGCCTAATGTAAACCTTCTTGAACTCGACAACGACAGAACCCTCATGCTTCAAGTTTTGGATGGTCAAAGGTTAAACATTAAGGTTTTTGGACCCTATTTTTATCTTAAACATGGGCTTCTCACCCCTATTCTTCCGTATTCAGACTTGTTCTACTCTCCAGAAATGGAGTTGGATACAAACAAAGCCCAAACCCTTGAAATTGAAAACAACGTCTTTTTACACGGTGTTTTTTCAAATGGACTTTGGAGAGGACAAATTATTCGAGGATATACCCTACAAAAGTATTCAGGGTTAAATATGGGTAAACTAACCGAATTTCCCGAAGTCTTTAGAGCTCTTAAAAAACTGGAAATAAACTATATTAATCTTGAAACTGACCCTGATTATCTGAAACTTAAAGCCACAATAGAAAAAAGTATTCAAATTCTGGAGTCAAATGGAGAGAATTGTCTTGAAATAGCCATGAAAAACATGATTCGAGTAGAAAAAATTAGAAAGCAGCTGTTTCCCAATGACAAAAGTTTAAAATATCTGATATCCACACTTGAGGTCTGCCTATTAAGAAGAATGAAACAAGCCCCTCAAGTGAGTGAATACAATGCGCCCAAAGAATTCGAATAGAAAAACAAAAACAAACAAAGCCAAATCTCCAGATTTAGTTAGAATAAACAAGTACTTAGCTGACAATGGAATCTCTAGCCGCCGAAAGGCAGACGAACTCGTCAACGAAGGACTCGTCAAGTTGAATGGCAAAACTGTTTATGAGCTAGGAGTTAGAATCGATCCAAGCACAGATCGTGTAACTGTAAAGGGAAAACCCCTTCGCTCTACCCCTCAAGAAAAGGTGTATTACTTATTTAACAAACCTAAAAAAGTGATTACTTCAATGACCGATCCACAAGAACGACTCTGTGTGGGCGATTACTTCAAAAAGCTAAAAACTCGAGTTTTTCCTGCTGGTCGATTAGACTGGGACACCGAAGGCTTGCTCATCGTCACCAATGACGGAGAGTTCACTCAAGAGGTCATGCACCCAAAATCTGAAATTCCAAAAACCTATATTGCCAAAATAGATGGTCTGCCAAAACAAGAACAACTCGACAAACTCTTAAAGGGAGTTTCCATAGTCGGAGGAAGAGTTAAGGCCCTTAAAATCGAAAAAATTAAAAGAGGCACCTCCGATAAATACTCCTGGATAAAGATCACCATCACCGAAGGAAAAAACCATCAGGTTAAAAAAATGTTCGCAAAGATTGGTTTTGATGTGATGAAACTTCAGCGAGTTGCCATCGGCAAACTCAGCCTTGGCGCAGTCAGAACAGGCCACTTTAAAAAATTAGAGGCCAAAGACCTTTTGAGAATATTTAAAAAATAAACCACTATATATAGTAACTCATGTGCGGCATTAAACTGCACCTAGTTATGCTCAAATACAATTAAAAGCGTTTTCGCAAAATTTTTGTGAGTAATCTGTGAGAGAAACCCTAGACCTTTGACCATCTAGAACTTCCGTAATGTAATTATTACAACCATTCAACAGGGGGAATATCTTTGAAACTTAGGGTCGCTAAATTTATCAGTTTTATTCTAATTACAATGAATTTTTGTGTTCATAGCATCGCTGCTCCGGCAGGAGATCAAGAGGGCTTCAACCTGCCTGTTGGACAAAAAGAATTTAAAATTATGAGTTATAATTTACTTAACCTATTTGATGAACTCCATGACCCTGACAAACTTGATCATACTTTTCTCCCTCTTAACTACCCTGGAAAGGCTATCAATTGCCAAAAATTAAGTAGTGAATATTATCGAAATGAATGTTTAACCACCAATTGGACCGCCGAAAAAGTAAAATTAAAAATTAAGCAAATAAAAAAAGTCGTTGAATTACAAGGAAGCCTCCCTGATCTTCTTTCTGTCCAAGAAATAGAAAATGCTCGTGTCACTCAAATGCTCGCGGACGAACTCGGTTATAAGAAATTTGTGATCACCAACAGTCCCGACAAAAGAGGAATTGATGTGGCCTTGCTCTTTAACGAAGACAAACTCGAGTATATAGACCACTTTGAATACGACGTCAGTGACGTTACCAATAAACCCACGAGAAATATTCTCAGAGTTCATTTTAGACCTAAATCAGGCGACTATAATCAAATCATAGCCGTCTACGTTAATCATTGGCCGTCTCAAGCTGCTGCACCCGTTATAAGAGAGGCTGTTGCTGACAAATTGAGGCAGATTATTAACAGACAAGTTAATAAATTTGGAAGCGAAAACTACTATGTCATTGTTACTGGAGATTTTAATACTACAGAGAGTGAGGCTCCAAATGGATTTCATCACGTCATAGCCTCTCCTTATTGGAAAAATCAACTTCTTGATGTTCAAGTTTTATCGAAAAAATCTAATAACCCGATGACTTGGAAAATGCCTCCAGGAACCTACTGGTACCACGGCGACGGTGTCTATAATATCTTTGATCGATTTTTTATTAGTCGAAATCTTTATAGTCCTGAAGGAGTTACCGTAGATCCAAAAAGCTTTAGAATTTTAGGAAATGAATTTAATTCGGTACTGCATAATTATCAAAATAGAAAAACACAGTTTTTTGCCCAATCTCAATGGGTGCCCAAAAAGTTTGATTTTCATTTAACCTCTAATGAAAACCAGGGTTTTTCTGACCACTACCCTATTGTTGTAAAATTTAAAATGCGCTAACAGTGATTTGTAAAAAGAAAGGGCCAGAAAATTCCGGCCCTTATGTAGATTGGATAGAAAGGTCGATATACAGAATTATCTTCGACCTGAATTTAATTAAATTTCAATTTAAACTCAGCTCCCCCTTCAACATCATTATCTCTATCGTTTTCATCATACATCGTGACCCCAACATAAGGCTTTACTGATACATTTTTTGATAACTTATACTCAAGATTAAATTGAATATTGCTATCCTTGCTCTCCAAACCTCTTGAATAATCTACTCCAGCTACTCCTCCGAGTACATCTTGAGCTCTGGCACCAAATTGAATATATGTTTCATCTTCTTTAGACGCCAAATCGTCAGGATGAACATCAATTACGCTTCCATAAGCACTTAAACGATCATTTAATGCCGCTTCTACTGACAGAGAAATTATCCCTGTAGAATCATCTATGTCTTTTTCATTACTAGAAAGTCTAGAGTATGAAGCACTCATCCTAAATTTATCTGATAATTGTTTAGCAATTTTAACACCGTAACTTGAATTTCCCTCCCCCATTTTATTGTCAAATTCGCTTGAGTCGGCTATCCATATATCAATTCTATCAGCAATTGCATTTAAAAATGCTGGATGAGTAGAAACAACACCCGCTATAACCTGTTGCAACCTTTTAATATCATAAAGTGGGTCTCTTGCTTCAGGACCAGAAAAACTGTTCTCCAACATCTGTATCGTTTGTTTACCCATTTTAATCTGAATCGAACCATCCATAAGATCTATCGTGGCCGTCAAATCGTTGAGTAGCTTTTCGCCATCTATATCCACATTGACATCCTCTCCATTTTGACGAAGATAATGTCCAATGGCTTCGGCAACGTCGAGACCCATATCAATCTGAATTCCGTGAAACTGCGTAGATAGATCTAATATCATATCTTTCGATTGAAGAGTTTCATCACCATCTTTATTTACACCAATTGTGGTATCTGCCTTTATGCTAGTATTCACATCCGGCATATCAGCATAAAGACTGGCCGTTGTACTCATCGCGCTGGCAAATGCTAGAACCTTTAATGTATTAATTACTTTCATTTCTTCCTCCCATGAAAAAGCCTGAGTCAA
>JAGRAA010000287.1 GCA_020435185.1 Bdellovibrionales bacterium
AAGTTTTCTAAAGTCACTAAACGTCATTTTAGAGTAATTATTCATCAAATAAGACGTTACAAAACGTATATTTTCGTAGTCTGCATCTTTTAGTCCTTCAAATTCTTCAGGGGGGTTAACACTATCCATCCAACTCTTAATTCTTTCACTAGATACATCAATATTGACTACAGTACTCTCGCTTTCACCATTTTTTGTGTTATTCGAGGCCCCTTCTTCCGTAACCACAAACGAGGATTCTAAAATTTTAGATAGTTTCTGGTACTTTAACAGATACACACTCATCATAAATTCATGTAAAAACAAACTTCCCTGGTCTCTATCTGTCATAGACGGATCATTAAAAAATCGTGAATCAATCCAAACTTCTTTTTCTGTCTGCAAAGCCAACTGATCCACTTTGTTTTTCATGAAAGTCACTCCCAACACACCCTTAGAAATACCCTTCAGATCCACAGGAGCAATGTACCAAGTCTTATACTGAAAAAGCCTTTCATAAGAACGTCGAGACTTTTCCGCATCCTGTTCGTTCGGCTTTAATCCTTGTTTACTCTGAATTTCTGCCGTGTTTTTAGACATTGAGACAAATAGGGGCTCTACATAATTTTTGTAGGCAGGGTGAGATAAAATATCTTGAGAGTAACTTTCGAAGACTTTTCCGTCTAAGCCATTCCCTCCACCAGGGTCCGATGTTCCCGTGAGATTAAGCTCACCCTCTTCTTTAGAACCAGAGTCCTGGGCCTGAGCTACCCCTTCGCTAGCAGCAGGAACAATAGGATGGGTATAGGTTTTACGTTGACAACCCACAGAACCGATTCCCAGGGCTAAGAGTAAAACATATAAATTCAAATACTTTTGTATAGTTACCTTTTTCATAAACACTCCTTTTTAAATGCAAAGCTTACGCCATGTTGCGTCATAATAAGACACTAACTGGTCTGATTTCTAGATTTTTATAGTAAAAAGTAAACTTATTTTTTTACTAATAGTAAAATTAGGAATGTTTTCTATCTACCAATTTACCAATTACCGAAGCTTTATCGAAGACTGGATCCTTCAGCAAAACACCAAAGGGTTAAAGTCGAAGATTGCTCAAGCCATAGGACTTAGCTCCTCAATGATGAGCTTAATTCTTAAAGGAGAAAAACAACTCTCACAAGAGAAGGCCGTGGAACTTTCAGACTTTATAGGTTTGAATGAAGAAGAAAGTGACTACCTCCTCTTTCTTGTGGACTTCGATCGAGCAGGCAGCCAACGACTTAAAAATAAGATCGCCATAAAAATAAAAAGAGCCCAAGATCAAGCGGCAAAAGTAGAACGTCATATAAAGAAAAACCAAATATTATCTCCTGAGGTCATGTCTATCTACTATTCGAGCTGGATCTATGCCGCCATTAGAAACTGCTGTGCTCTACCCCACTTATCCAGTGAAAATCAACTCGCACACCACTTAAACCTGCCTGTGGCTGTTGTTCATCGGGTGGTCAATTTTATGCTTCAACATAATTTAATTACTAAACGAGAAGGCCGATTTACCCCTGGATCCTCGAGTACCTTTATCCCTTTTGAATCTCCTCATGTAAACAAGCATCATCAAAATTGGAGACATAAATCCATTGAGCACATGGAGTCCAAAAATCGAGAAGACCTTTTTTTTACAATGCCCATGACCCTTGCAGAAGAAGACTTTAAAAAAGTAAAAGAGCTTTTGCTTAAGACTATAAAAGACACGTCCGGTCTGATTGAACCTTCTCCTTCAGAAACTTTTGCCTGTTTGAACATTGACCTCTTTAAGCTTTAAGAACTCAATGAAATTTATATATAAACAACCACACGAGCGATAGTTTAGTTTTCGATAAAAAATGTATCAAAAATAGAAATTTTCTACACTTACGTTAAGTTCCGCACAGAGAACGCCGAAAGATTTTACGTGAGAAACTCATCTTTTGTACTAGCATTTTTATTTTTTCTCCCTGTGCTCTCTATGGCCGAATCCAGAGAACACGGATCAATTAAAAAAGACAGTACTCTTTTTAATAATGCTGGCTTTGACTGGAAGACCTGCGACCAATTCCCTTCTGAATGCAGTCGAATTGCATGGCCAAAAAAAGGGGAAAGCATAGTCGTATATTCTGCAAAGCGAATTTTCTATAACGGCAAAACCAATAAAGTTTTTCTCGAGATAGGGTACAATTCCGACAAAGGATATAAAATTGGCTATATTGATAGAGATTTCGTCGATACAGACTACGACATCTCCTCATGTGCTAGTCACAACTTTTCAAGCCTAGTTGCTGCCACAGAAGATGTCGCGAATATCGTTGTAAAGAGCGAAGAGTTCGATGAAAAAATTGATGCCCTCAACAATAGAAGAGTATTCAGTCCAAAGTGTCTTAATTACGTGGATTCTCACGGAAAAATCGGTCCATGGGGGAAAAAGGTCCTTGATGCCTTTGAATTAGCTGACAAAGATTATAAAGATGGTAAATCCTGCTTTTACGATGATCTAGATGTATCCTATGTGTGCCCAAAATTTAAGTCCTTTAATGAAAATAAGAAGTCTATTTTTTGGCTTTATGTCTACGCCTCAATGTCTCAGGTAGAATCCAGTTGCCGGGTAGAAGCCCAAGCTCAAGGCACTAACGGTATTGCCGATGGCCTTTTGCAACTAGAGTATTCAAAAAGTTTAAGAAGAAACAGTGGTCGAGATCCCATTTTATGCTCAACACGCCAAGGAGTCGATACTCAATCTCTAGATTTTCAATTTAACTGTTCTGCTTCTATATTTAGAGATATATACTGTGACCGAGGTCGACCTATACATTATGCAGAGGGGTATTGGCTCAAACTTAGAGGAAAAAACAAGCTCATTCATAAACTCATAAAAAGGTTTCCAGGATGTTTTTAATAAGAATTTGTTCTACCATTTTTATTCTTTCTTTGTTTTACACAACGTCTTTTGCGAAGGACTCAAGACACCCTTCGAATTCTAAAGACAGTGGCAAAAGCCCCTCTAAAGTTTTTACAGAATTTGTCTCTACATCAGGCCTCCTTGCCGGAGAATATCAATTGGCCGAAAAACAGCCTGAGCAATGCAGAGAAGGTGAGATTGAAATTTTAGACCTCACTGATAGCGTAACGGTTATGTTGGGAGCCCATGCCCTTGTGGTTGGCCTTGGAAGAGACAAATTTGATGACCTTGATCGAGATTGCCTCTCTGAATATGATACCTTTTATAAGAAAAATTTTATAAAAGGAACCATGGTTGAAAAGTGTGAAATCAAAGGGCAAAAAAATATTGGTCGCTATCACACCGAAATCCAAGTGAAAGATCGCACCATTATTTATACTCGAACGATCACGTTAAATGAGCAAAAACCAACTTCGTTTTCTTGTGAACTCAAATTAAAAAAAGAATAAAAGCCAATTAAATCTCTTTTTCAAAGAGAACTTTAACACGACCTGATTCATCCAGCTCCGTGCCATTTATCACAAATCCAGATTTTAGATTCAATATCATCATCTCTCTAAACTTATTCATGGACTTGGTGGTTATTTTTTTAAAATTACTTTCTTTTGCCCAACTTTGTTGAATTTCAATCATTTTACCAGCCACTCCTTTTTGTCGATGACCGGCACTCACTCCCCCTAGCCAGCTATAAAAAGTCTTATAAGAAACTCCATAGCCTAATTTGAAACCCACAATATTTCGACTCATATCCTTCGCCATGATAAGGTGAACCAGTTGGTGCCTCTCAAAAGTACCCATCAACCAGTCTTCATCCCAATCATTAAATAACTCTATAAACAAAGGCTTTAGTTCATAAATCGTTTGATAGTTAGGATTGATATGTGTTTTGAAGGAATAGTTCTTAAGCATAAGTTCACCCCGACCCGCATTTTACCTGTCTTCTTTAGATTAGAATACTCTTCTTAAAGAGTTTGTCATTCAGGAACTGGTTAAATACTAAAATCTCTGACAATCCAAAAGACTTCGTCATAGAAAGGCATTCTTTCGGACTCAAAAATATTCACAATATTCTTTATGGTAGACTTCATGGCCTTTTGTTTTTTTAAAGAAATATAAGTTAAATTTTCATTATTGGCAGAAAAATAATCCGCTAAATAGAGAGATACATCTAATCTCTCTATTCCTGAGGGCATATAGGCCAAAGCATCTATCATGACCCTAAACTCCCAGGCAGAGAATTCGTTCTCGATAGATGAAAATGCCAACTCTCTTAAAACTCTATCTATCACCGTGCTCGCCATAAGAGGATAGTATCTTGCATTCATTTGAAAAATAAGGCCAGCCATACCTTTCAACGGTATTTTCGCATTGATTGTATACTCTTGGTTTAAAGTTTCACTTTTACCATTTGGGTCCATATACCCTCTTGCAAGAAGCAAAGAATACATTTGATAGGGATTAAAATGATCACTTTGCAAAGCTAAGCCATGCCCCTCTGCTCTCAAAACATCAATCATCGCACGCGTACTATTATTAAATACGGGATTAAAAATCTCCCCTTCACGAGCCTTTTCTGTCTTTTTCAATGCATATCTAAAAATGTTCTGCATCATCAATTCAGAATTTTGAGTATTAGACAAATCCAAAAACCCTTGAGCGACCAACCCGTGATCTACCTGTCGACGACCGAAGGTGTACATGGACCCAAACATATAGCCAGTAGCAAATCGACCAGTATATTCAAAAGAAGGCTCTGGTCCTGTTTTTGACCCTTCTACGCCAAACTTTACTTGTGAGAATACCACATCTCCACGAGTCATAAGAGGCTTCTTATGCCAATCAGAAGAGGGCTTATACTCTTGAGGCAATAAGAGTAAAGGCTGATTGAGTTCAAAGCGAAGCTGAGAAGTGACTCCCATGTCCATAAGATAAGAGTGAGATTGCTGAACTGTTACTCTCACTATTTTTACTGATTTTGGAATTATCGCTATATAATGCCGACCGGTACCATCAGGATTAAATCCGTGAAAAAAGTTTCCAATGATATAGAAATCTCTCAGCGAGTACTGTTCACCAAACACTACTTTTAAACGGCTTTCTGTAATTCTAAACTTTTCTTGTAAATAAGCTTCAGGAAAGTCAGACAGGTCTCGAGACATTTTGAATACAGAAAAATCCATCTTTCTATTGGAAG
>JAGRAA010000288.1 GCA_020435185.1 Bdellovibrionales bacterium
ACCCCTTAGTTTCGCGGCCAAAAACTAACCAATCTCCTTTTTGAAACTGGTTCTGATAGAGACTCTTTTGCGCCTTAGTGGTCATAAAAAATACGCGCTCAGGGTCTGGGATTCTTTCCCACCACAAATCCCAATGATCATAATACTGCCACTTCAGCTTTGGCCAATAATCCAAACCGGCTCTTTTTAGCCGCTTGTCAGAAATTTCAAACCCCAAAGGGCCCACCAAGTGGAGCATAGACTTTGTAGCCACACAGGTTCGACCCGTATTCCCAGTGTTCATGGGGATCTCAGGCTCAATAAGCACAATGTTCAAGTTTTGATCGTACATAGAAAGTGATATCTATCAAAAGAATTCATTTAGCAACGTTTTCTTTTTTCTTCGACACTCTTTACTTTTTTTCTTCGCCTTTTGGCAAATCTTTCTTTTCGTGTGTAATATCGGCTTTAGAGAGGCTGGTTTCTTTTAGGTCTTCTCCATCAAATGTATACATTTTAGGATCATCTTCCATCGTGGTCTTTACGTGAATTGGTTTTTTCCACAGCTTATAGACGTTGGCCATCGTTTCTTTCATATAGCTCGGTTGCAAATCAACACCCACATGAAGATGGTCTAAAAGCAATTCTCCCTTACCTTCATAATTCCCGTCTAAAACCTTTATTATCGGCTGGCCACTATTGGTCAGCTGAAACACCAACTTAGCTTTAATCTCTTTAAAGTTTCTTGTGTCGATTTCATATTGGTTAGTTC
Organism: Bdellovibrionales bacterium; assembly: GCA_020435185.1. Lineage (GTDB taxonomy): Bacteria > Bdellovibrionota > Bdellovibrionia > Bdellovibrionales > UBA1609 > JAGRAA01. The sequence continues at coordinate 752 of JAGRAA010000288.1, forward strand.
TTTTGTTAAATTTATAAACAAACATTTTGTTTTCAACACAAAATTCTTCAGTTAAAAATTCATCAATAAAAGTAACATCGTTATGAGTTCTACGAACTTCAAAAATTTTCTTTTCTCCTAGCCCCAACTGCTTATCCCATTGGCTACGTTCGACCATGTTCTCGCACTCGCTCCACTCTTTGCCAAACTGACCTCTATCCCATCGAGTTTTTATATTGCGAAAGAGCTCCAACCCCACCTTATACGGATTAAATCCACCAGGGTTCATAGACATGGTACCGCTATGTCTATCTGCAAAATTAATAATTTCATGACCTCCAATAATCTTTTCGGTCATCAACTTCGCATGCCAATAACTTGCCCATCCCTCGTTCATAATTTTTGTCATCATTTGAGGAGCAAAATAATAGGATTCAGTTCTAATAATTGAGAGAACGTCTTGCTGCCAATTCTCTAATGGGGCTTTATAGATTAAGAAGTTGAGAACATCTCTTTCTGGGTAATCAAAAGGGAATTTCTCTTGCTTAGCCATTTCTTCTTTTTTGGCAGGATCGAGCTCGAGTTTAATTTCTACTTTAGGTTCAATTTTTTTATCCACAAAAACACTGTGTGGATCAATTAAGTTTTCAATACTTAGACAGATATCAATAAAGTCTTCAACCACATCAACGCCGTAACGATCCATGTAATTTCTAATTCGAGTGGCATGATTGGCCATTTGATCAATCATCTTTCTATTTGTCTTAGAAAACCATAAATTGTTCTTAAAAAAATCACAGTGCCCATACACATGAGCCATAACTAATTTTTGATCTGTTATATCATTGCCATCCATCAAATAAGCAATACAAGGATCTGTATTAATGACTAATTCATAAATTTTAGACAAACCATATCGATAACTCTTTGAGAGCTGTTCATACTGCATTCCAAAACGCCAATGAGGATATCTCACCGGAAAGCCACCATAGGCTGCAATTTGGTTTAGCTGATCGTATGAAACCATTTCAAATATCGTTTCAAAAAAATCTAAGCCAGCTTCTTCAGCTAACTTACAAATTTTTTGACGATAATCTTCTAATTCATCTGGCAAAGGTTGCATCAGGCCCCTCTCCCTAAAAACTCTTTAATTGAATTCACTATTTTATCTTTACTCTCTATTTTACTAATAATGAGTTTTTCTTCATTTTCTAAGTTTTTTTCTAAATCCTTAGCAAATTGCCC
>JAGRAA010000289.1:0-4925 GCA_020435185.1 Bdellovibrionales bacterium
GGATTAACCTACGATCAATACTTCAATGGCGACGTGGGGGAAGCGGCTCTTGATCATTATTACCTTTATATGAACTGGCCCTCTAGACTTTCTAGCACCGTGGCTCATGATGCTGCAACAAGAGCTAATGAGGGCGACCTTTATATTTTTCCGCAAGATGCTTTTAACAATAATTTGAGTACAAAACCTTCAGGAAGTATGACTTTTAGTTATAGTACTTCTTTACTCAACTCTCCAAATGGAGATGTCCCTAATATTCCCACTAATGGATTTTATGCTTTCGGACCAGAAAATGCCTCTACAGATCCTGTTTTAAAGAAAAGTCATTTGAAATTGCCTTTTGTAATGGCTCGGTCTGACCAAACTATTACAGTCACTTTCACCGATAACAATGGCTTTCAAGGTACAAAAACCATTACCAGCGAAGATGGACCTTTAAATTACATAGACTTAAGAGATAGTAGCGCTTTAGATGGCAACGGTGCCCCTACCGGTAGACTTTATGGAGACTCTGATGGTGAAGCCATGACCATCACCACTGACGGTTGGGACCCTCCTTATAACACCGGGCCAGGCAATAGCCTGCAACTCTATGTTATGGGATATGATTCCTTCGGTAACTTCAAACAGCTTTATCCGGGAGACTGGCAAACAGCTGGCACTCTCATGTATCCCTACGATGCCATTGATATGTACCCTGTGGCTTCGGTACAAATACTGGATCCTATTCATCCAACCACTCAACCGAGCCAAATTCGAGTGGATGTAGTAGATGGCTTATCTTCTGCAAGCGCATCGATTAATCCTATTAATATTTCTTACGGAAAACCTGCAAAAGTAGGGGTTGTATTTCCAGCGACGGCGACAGCTGGAGTAGCACAAACATTAACCGCTCGAATTACAGACTCAGATAATAATGTGATTTCTTCGTTTAATGAAAATGCCAATGTGGCCTTTTCGACCTCAGGAAATGCTCCTACAAGAACCGGCTACACTGCCTCTGTCCCGGCCACAGGACAATATTTATTTACCAACGGAGAAGCCACTTGGACTAACGCCGTTGCTCTTTATAATGCGGAAAAAGAACCTGCCATTCGAGTAGATGTCGATGATGATGCAACAGGAAGCTTAGGCGCGTTTAATATTTCTGGAGGAAGCTACACCATAACGGTGGCTACAGACGCTCTTCATCATATCGCCGTCTACCCTATGAATAGCGACACTTATGCTGGAACCAACGAAACCTATGTGGTTCGAGCAGAAGATCAATACAGCAATCTCTATGATGTCAATGCTTCTGTGGAGTATAAAATAACAAGCGCTCTCGGTGGTGAAGACATTGTTTCAAGTACTTTATCTGGGCTAAATGTCGAAGCGGGACTCAATGTTGGAACCAGTGACCTCAGCGGAACAACAGCGACTACTCGAGACACACATATCAGTGGAACCTTGGTTAATGGATACTCTGAAGTGGTCGTGAACTCCTCTAAGGCAGGGATTTTAACAGTTTCTTCTCCGAATGATGGTCAACCGAATCCTCCGGACTTAAACTCTTTGACCGTTAAAGCCAACACGACCATTGCTTCTATTGGTTTTAAATTTGCTCTTCCCTCAACCATGTTAACGACTATTGATGTTCCTACTTTTACTGTAGAAGCTAGAGATTCCTTTGGAAACGTTATTGAGTCTAATAACTCCGACATTATTGATCTCGTTTGGACTTGCCAAACTGGAAGTTGTGCAAGTCAAGATGTTACTGGTGATGTGGTTGGATATAGCGCTCAAACTCTTTCTGGAGGGGATACAGACTTTAATGGCCTTCATTATTGGACGGCTGAAACCATTAGAATCCGTGCCGAACTTCGATCAGACCCTACAAAGTACGTAGAACAAGATGTTATATTCCAAGAAGGTTCAGCTAATAAAACCATTGTGATTATTGATCAGCAAACCCATGTTGAAGGTAAATCTTCGGTGACAGATGCTATTTCAGGAGATCCCTTTGGACCTGGTGACACCACTGCCGTAGCTGGAGATACTTTTAATGTTCAAGTCCGAGTAGTTGATGACGCTTTTAATTTAAAAGAAACCTTTAGCGGAACAACAACTTTAATTTCTCCAGAAGATCCCCATTTAGAAATTCTTTCTGGCTCTGGCTCCATCACCGGAGGGATTGCTACATTTAATGTGCGCGTGAGAAGACAACATGCCAGTTACACTTTTAAAGCTACCGGAACCACAGCCATATCAGAGGCGAACAACCTAACAAGTACGGTAATTACCGTAAACGAAAATAACGTTACCCAATTGATTACAGTTCTAGAAGGCCAAACCCTAGACGAAGGAGCTCTCGACTTAGCCAGCGCTCTCAGCGGCAATCCCAATACTCAAACTGCCGGCGAAGCGGGTGGCCACAACGTGACCGTTTATGCTGTCGATGATTATTACAATATCGTACCCACTGCTACACCTACAGTAGACGTTATCACTAGTGATCCTAACGACACTGATCCCACAAATGTGACTTTGGTGTCTGGTTCAAAAGTTGTAAATATTTTGAACTATACAGCAGCAGGTGTTCCTCATTATATTACTGCTTCTGACGATGCCTACGCCAATGCTTTAACCGATCGAGTTTCTGAGAATTACACGGTAAATGCCAATACTGCGACTCAGATTATAGGCTACTATCCAGACGGACAAACTCACAATCCTGGGAAAACAACCTACGCAGCAGCGATTACTGGAACGCCTAACAGCAAAACAACAGATGATGCTATTAGTTTTAGAGTTCTTGCTGTGGATAATTGGTTTAATATACGACAAGATTACGATTCAACCCACAATGCGGATATTTCTACGGACAATGATCCTACAGACAACGAAACCTCTTATCAAAATGTTTCCTTCTCTAGTGGACAAGCTTCTTTTGCTATCAACCCGGTGACGGCTGCCACAAATCAACAAACTACCATTTCAGGAGCTGATCTTCCAATATCTAATCAACCCGCTAAAATTAATATTACTCACGGTAGCGCGCAACAATTAGTGGCTATATTTAATGACTGTCAGACTTTTAATCCAGGGCAAACTTCTTCTGCTGCGGCTGTGACCACAGGTTCTTGTACAAATAGAACGGCAGGAACTGCGTTTAACATTCACCTCTATGCTACCGATAGTGAATTCAATATTATAACCACCGGAACCGACTCTACTCGTGTCGTAGGAATTACCGCTGATCCATCTTCAACTGGTTTACATAGTAATGCTGAAGCCAATAAAGCCCTTAGTTCTGGAGAAGCTACTTTTAGTTTTACCAATTACAAACTAGGATCTAGTTATTATGTGGCACCAACAAACGCTTATGGTTGGGGAAATATTAATACCTCAAACTACAATGTAGACTATGAGTCTGGTCGTCAATTAATTGTAAAGCTTCCGAATCAAACCTATCTCGGCGGGGTCCAAAGTTTAGCCAATGCAATAACAGGAACTCCCTATAAACAAACACAGTCAGTGAGTTTTGATATTGAAATCATTGCCGTTGATACTTATTTTAATAAAATCACCGGCGACTCTACATCTAATGTAGCTCTTACAGGATTCAGTAACACGAATGACTGTTCTGGGGCACTGACTTCTGGTTCAAGAACTTGTACTGTCACCCATACCTCCTTTGGAACTACTAAAAACATGAGTGCAGACGATACCAGTGGCACAAATTATACGCCAGTTAGTTCTTCTAACTATGATGTGTTAGGGTCTATCACTACTCCTGTTTTAGCCTTAGAAGATGTCAACACAGGATTGACCACTCATATAAGAGCTACAAATTCGCTGAAGCCTATTTTATCTAATGCTGGATCTTATACAGGTGGAGAAGAATACTGTTTCACCACCACTAGCACTCGCCCAGCCGGAGCAGGATCTAATTCTAAATCTGCCTGTACCGGACAATATGCAAATGGAGCAAACAATGGTTGGTACACCTCTATGCCTGGTACTTTAACCACTTCTTCTGGAGACGGCACTAAAACTGTGTATATTTGGATTGCGGATAGCGCATTGAACGTAAGCACATCTGCCGTCTCCGATTCAATTATACTAGACACCGCTCTCCCTGCGCAGCCTACGATTACAGTCACAGATCAAACTTCTTCTGAAACCGACGCCTCTGATACATTAACTGCAAATGTTTCAATCACTGGAGACACCGATGCTGTAGACTGGTGTATTCAATACGTCAACCATGGCAATAGTGCTCCTTCAACACCTGCTTTAGCCAATAGTTGTTGGGTTGGCACGCGTCCAACAACTTATAGTTTCATTGGAGTTGGAGATTACGACGTTTATCTATTTACTAGAGATATCGCCTACAATGTTTCAGCGGTTTCTGCCGGTCAACGATTTAAAATAGATAGTACCGCCCCCGCTGCTTTTAGCATAACCGGTTTAACTGGCGGCGGCGACAGCACCGCTGATAGCTGGCTTGGTGATACTCCGACTCCTACAATAAATTGGGGTGCTGCAACTGAGTCTTATACGAATGTCACCTATACAGTAACAATAAAAACAAATGCCGATGGCGACCTTAATTGTGGGCTCGGAGCAACCACCTCTGCCACTACCTCAGCAACCAGCTATACATTTACAGGCTGTACTCTTTCAGATGCGACATCTTATAAGGTTTACATCACGGCACAAAACGAAGCGGAGTTAAGCACTAATGCGACCAATGATGGCTTTGCCTTTACCGTAGACACAACTTATCCAGCGGCACCAGATATTCTTGGTGTCTCTGGTGGAACCGATGTAATAACAACCGATGCATACCTTACTAATAACACCAATCCTGTTATAAACTGGACGGATAATACTGGAGAAGACAGCTACAGCATTGAGGTGAGAACTCATCCTGGTGATGT
>JAGRAA010000289.1:4970-15299 GCA_020435185.1 Bdellovibrionales bacterium
TGTAGCTTGACTGATCATACCAACTATAGAGCTTATGTGTACGCTAAAGACTTAGCGGGTAACGCCACAGCAGGAGACGGTTCTTATTTTGTTTTTACTACTGCCTTTACTGCAAACACTCTTGAAGTCACCGTCGTCGGAGGAGGAGATCAAACAGCTGGAAACAGTTTTGATGTTCAAGTCGTTGCTAAAAAAGCAAATGGTGAAGTTGACGGAAGCTTCGGCACTAAAACTATACGATTTACAACAACATCAGGTACAGCTCCAGACACTTGCGGAAATGGAAACGCCTACCCTGAGGTTCAGGGCAATAGTCTTGCTACCTATTATGATGCCTCTCTAACATTCAACGGAAGTGGTGTAGCGACCTTAACAGGATTTATATTGAAAAAGGCTGAAACAGCGAGAACCATAACGGCACAATATGTTGCTGGTAGTATTAGCGATGCCACTCCAAGTTTTAATGTGGCAAATACTGGTGCTGTGAATTGCGTAAAATTCAGAAGCTCCTCTGGTGGAGGCGGCTCTCTTTTAAGCACTCAGAACATCAATCTCAATAGTGAAGTTACAGCTCATGCCGCTGGGTACGATACTTATGGCAACTACTTAGGTGATCAAAGTGTTTCTTGGTTAGGATCTAGTGGAATATTGAATGGTCCAAATCCTGAAGTGGGAACTTCAACAACTGTAACCGCCGTTAAAATTGGTAGCGGCAATTTAACTTGTAGCAGTTGTCTCGGATCGCCTTCTTTGTCTTTTAATATCAGTGCCGGTGGAAACAGTACATTGACTTGGACGACCTCAAGTACAGACAGCGAAAGTCATTCTCTTTTAGGCAACAATAATACTGTTGTCACATCCGTTATGAACTCTGCTTCTGGTGATTCTTGGAGAACATCTACTTCAGGAAGCTGGGACAACGAAAGCTCCTCTGCTACCCGCAGCAGTCGATCAACCTTTCCAACCAGAGCTTTCTTAGTGGCTAACTCCAACGGACTAGATATCATCGATGCTACTAGTAACGATCTTTGGATGCGATTTAATTATGGATCTGGTAATGCCTTAGACTCTACCTACGGAACCATCAATGATGTCGTTGGTATAGGCGGAAGAATATTTGTGGGTCTCTCTGGAGGATTAACCATCATCGACTTCACTACAGATGAGATTTATACTTTAACTTCATCTACAAATTATAAAATCAGCACTAATATCGCCAACAGAAACTCTGGAGGAGGCTCTTGGAGTTCTGACACCACTTACGCTACAAATATTAGTTCTAATACGGTTACTAAATTGGCGGCTGCAAATATCACTAACGACTATGTGGTTGTAGGAACCAGTGCCGGCGTAGATCTCATACAACTCTCTAACAAGTCTATATATAGTGCTACCGACACTTCAAACGCTGTTACTGCAGTGGCTTTATCGAGTGATAGTAAATTATATTATTTCGAAAACAATGTGGGCTTACACCGAGCAAACCTCAGCTTACCTCTCTCCGCTGGCTTTGCCGATACCTATTTATATAGCACAGGAGTGGCTTCACTGAGCTCAGCCACAGATATTAAATTAGCAGAAGGTGAATCCGCCTACGCCGGAGGTCAACACGTGGTGGCCTTGGCCACACAGTTAGGTGTGTCTTTTATTCAAGAAAATTCTACTGACTCATCATCGACCTCTCTGAATTATTCGGCAGAAGGACAGGTTGGCACAAGTGGTAGAAATACCGCAACCTTCGGAAATGCTTTAGCCTTTAACGGTAGCAATGGATACGCTACTGTTGCCGATGGTGGCACATTAACAAATACCATTACAGTTGAATTGCTCTTTCAACCTAGTGAAAACCTCACTATCGGATCAGGAGATATGGTGTTAGTACAAAAGGGCGACGATGCCACCGACAACAGTTTTGGATTTAAATTCAACAGCACAACTGGCAAAATTGATTTTTACATCGTTGATAGTAGCATTGGATCACCTAAACAAATTGTGTCCTCTACGACCACCTCTTGGACGGCAGGAAACTGGTATCATCTAGCTGCTACCATCAATGCCGCTAGCGGAATCTCTATGTGGGTTAACGGTGGTGAAAATTCGACGAATGCCATCGATCTTTCAAGTGGTGGTTATAACTTTGATGCGAATACGAATAGTCTAACTATCGGAGGAACTGGTTCTGGAGAACATCTTAAAGGCTCTGTAGATGAGTTAAGAATTATGAATATTGTGCAATATTCTGGATCGACGATTACTGTACCTTCAGCTCCGCACACAGATGATGCCGCGAACGTCGTCCATCTCTTTCACTTCGACGAAAATATGGGAACTACTTCGGCCAATGCTGACGTAGGTGCAAATGTTGATGTTACTTTAGTGAACTCTTCATGGTTTACTCATCCTAATCTAGCTATAGACAGCCCTGCGATCAACGCGGTTGCTGTTGTGGCTGGATCAGGAACCGTAACAGGATATTTGGCCGCTGATGATGGATTTATAGAAATACAACAACTCGATAGCACGACTAACATCTCTGTTGTAGGGACCACTACTGAGGCAGTTTCTGATCTCGATATTTATCAAATCGATGGGGTCTATAATTACGATGTCATTAAAGGTCTCAGCACGGGAGGCGTGACTTTAGTGAGAGAATAACTTACCTTTAACTTATGATTTATCTATATGGTATAATCTTTAAGATATAATGTTTTTGGTATAAAGGCTTGCTATGAAAATGGACCCACCCGAAAAAGACAAAAGAAAATTATTGATCAGAGGACTTCTTACCGCAATTGGAGTCCTTTTACTTTTTTGGGGCCTCAAAGGGAAATGGAACCAAATCAATGATCAACTGCAAGATGTCCGGCCAAAATCATCTGCTCAAACTTCAAATGAAGAATTATGGAGTGTTTTAAAATCAGAGTCCTCAGATCAAAACAAACGCGGTTCTGCCCTACTCACTCTCACTCAACGAAAGCAAGAGACTCATAGCTATATAAATACTTTTCTTCAATCAGAAAATGATTCTCTTAAACGGTGGGGACTTTTAAGTTTAACTGTAGATTATGCTAAAAACAAAGACCAAGTCCTTAAATATATTAATAGTGATAATCGCAGTCTCAGAATCATTGTTTATAAAAATCTTGCAAAAGATTCTTCTGAAGAGGGCAAAAAATTATTAAAAAATCTTAAGAAAGACTCTGCTTACTTTAACGAAGATCGAACAATTGTTCTTCAAGCTCTTTACAAAAAATCATCAAACAAAGAAAAAGAGAAAATTATTAAAGAGTTAGTTCAAAAATCTGATTCTAAAGATTTACTTTCTGCAAGAGAAGCAACCATTGCTCTGGCTCAACTAGCTCCGGACGACGAAAAGGTAAAGAAAAACTTTAGGACGCTATTATTAAAATCTAAACATGATAGGGTAAGATCTCTAGCTCTTTCTTATCTAACAAATCAAAGAGATCAATACCTGTCAAAAAATTTAGGCTTTTTAATAAATGATAAAAATAGACTTATAAGAAGCCAAGCCATAAAAACAATTCCTATGCTCTGCCCACGCCAAAAGTGGAAATGGCTTAATGATAGAATTCGCAAAGAATCAAATAAAGATATTCAATGGGAAATTGTGCAAACTGCGATAAATATTAACCCTGATGGAGCAAAAAATTTTCTAGAAGGGTTAGAGGATATCAAAAGTCTTGCTCCTGATTTTAAGCTTAAACTCAATAAATTTTTAAAAGAATTAGACTTTAAAAAGATAAAGACTTCGTGCGATTAAAAAATTGGCTCCCTCCTAACAATGTAACCATTTGTAATTACTGACTTAAATTATGGTTGATTTTTAGTTATAACATGTGTTATAACTAAATAAAGGTTAAGGAGATCTGTTTCATGTCCTCAATAAAAATAAGAAAAATTGGCAATTCTTTAGGAGTAATTTTACCAAAAGAAATACAAGACTCCTTAGAGGTCAAAGAGGGTGACTTGATCGAGTTTACGAAGTTGTCAAATAAAAAAATTATTTTAGAAAATGCTCTACCCCATCACTCACAGTGGAAATTTGAAGGAGCTGGGGATCTATCCGGAGAAGATAAAGAGTGGCTAGATGCTGATTTAGAGGACGAAGATGTACCAACGTGGTGATGTTTGGAAGGTTAAGCTCTATCCTACTAGAGGAGCCGAACAAGATGGTATTAGACCATGTCTCATCGTTAGCCCAAATTCACTTAATTCAAACCTTGAAAACGTAATCGTATTGCCTATGACAAAATCACTGAAACCATGGCCGACAAGGGTTGAATTGACTTTAAATCAAGTAGCCGGTCAAGCTTGCATCGAACACATTCGATCAGTTTCTAAAACCAGATTAATTGAAAAATTAGGGACCATCTCTTTAGATGAACTAGCCACAATTTCCAAAAGATTACAGGCCACTTTCGCTCTCTAAAAAAATTATCGGGGAGCCTTTATTAATCCCGGCGCTACAATCTTTACTATAACTCGTCTATTTAATTCTTGATTTTTTTTGATCGGGTTCCCAGAAGGATCTCTGTTCGGATATGCTGGTTCCGTATCTGCATAACCTTGTGCAACCAACATATTAGGATCATATCCCATTTCTATGAATTTTCTTACAATGGTTGAAGCTCTTGCCGAAGACAACTCCCAATTCGAAGGAAATCGTTTCGTAGCAATGGGTACGTCATCCGTATGACCAGATATATATATTTCTGCATCATCAATATTTTGAGAAATAATTTCTATTATTGTCTTTAAATTTCTTAAAGCGGTAGGATGTATCTCAGCACTCCCAGAAGGAAAGAGCATTTCGCTCCTAAAAATAATTTCTACCCCATCTTTGGCTGACTCTATGTCTACATGCTTCATCAATGGATTATCAATCCCCTGAGATCTTAACTCTTTTGCCAACTCTTGATAAGGAGGAATATACGATCCTCCAAAAGATCGGGCCAAACCCTCTTTCACTTTTTCTTGATCTCCAGCCTTTGCAGATGCAAAAACGTACATAATCACAAAAAACCCAAATAGCAGGGTCATCATATCTGAATAGGAGATCAACCAAATTTCGTCGTTTTCTCCGTCTTCATGGTCATCTTCTGGAATTTCTAAGTTGGTCATTCTTTACCTACTTTATGACTTCTTTCCAATTCACTCTCTCATTAGGGAGTAAGAAACTATTTAATTCTTCTGCTAAAATAATTCTATTTTTCTTCTGAGATATAAGTTTAACACCTTCAGCGATGATCATATTTTTTGTTAAGGCTTCTTTTGTGCCTTCCATCAAATTTTCAGCAATGGGCAGCACAACAAGATTTGCAAACGCGATTCCATATAACGTGGCTACAAGAGCTATCGCCATTGCTGGTCCAATTTTTTCTTCTGATCCTGGTTTTCCAATGGTTTGAAGAAGAGCAATCATTCCTAAAACCGCACCCATCAAACCCATAGCAGGAGGAAACTTGCCGAGTGCTTTAAATTTTTTTGCGTCAGCATTATGTCTTTGATACATCATATTCATTCTTGTTTTCATGATTTTCTCTAATTCGGTGGGCGGCAAGAAGTCATCCAACAACATCGTCATACATTCTCGCAGAAATGGATCATTGGATTTTGCAACCATTTGTCGAATTTGAGGATTTTGAGTTCTATAAGCCTCAGCCAATGTCATTAATTCTCGAATAATGGGAACATATTCGACTTTTTTTCCTGCGATCACTCGAAAATAAAAGATCTTTAACATTAAGTAAATTCGATCAATTTGAAAGGAAATCGCGGCAACAGAAATCGTGCCTCCAAAAACAATAAGCGCGGCGTGACCATCCACGAAAGCCATAGGGTTATCAGTGGACGTAAAAACGCCTAGAAAGAATACTACTCCCGCTGAAACAAAAGCTATAATCGACAAAAAATTCATGCTGCTAATCCTAGTAGTATATTGTTACGCCCACCTGTGCCCGTGTTATCAAAGCGTCCACTCTTACAGATGATATTCCTAATCCTTTACTCATTCCCAACAATCCTTCTAAAGCGAAGTCTTTGGTCATAAAATACTTTGCTCCTCCGGAGATTCCAAAGTCGATCATTGTGCCCGCTGCACCTAGTGAGCTGGTTTTACTTTCGATTTGCACCTGAGATATCCCTGCATCCCAGCCAATAAAATAATGCACCTTTGGCGTGACAGATACAAAATTACCCTGACCAAAGCTTTCATAGGCTCCGGAATGTGAGAAAAGATACATTCTTTGCCCAACCCCCATATAAATATATTTAACTTGTCCCGAGCCAGGTTCTACACTTAAGGTCATCCTTCCGAAGAAAGACATTTTGGGATTTAAAATAAACTCTCCCTCTCCCTCAAGACTTGTCGGAACCGTAAATCCACCTGTAATTTCACCGGTAAAATTTCCACTCACAAGTCCTATTCTCCCATGAGCTTGAACGATTGCTCTTCTCGCAAAAGCTGGATAACTAAGAAAGAGAATAAGAGAAAAGAAAATCAACTTTTTCACTAAGCCGCCATTCTACTTTGCACGTTTACTATTTTATCTTCTACCCAAGAGGCTAAATGATCACTTAACTCATCTTGAATATCTTCATCACTTCTAATGAGCTGTCGAACACGATCTACAAACTCCTTCCAAAGTCTGTTTTTATTTCTCAGAATCGATCTCACACGCGTATCATCGAATTCAATTTGATCAACCTCGGCCTCTATGATTTCACGCATTTTTCCTGATTCACCAACAAGCCCCCATAAAATTTGTTTTGTCAGCTCATCTTGTGAAATGATTAACTCAGCTCTTCTTACCATTGGCAATTTATCAAAAACCTGTTTTAGCACTTCTCGCGGAAGATCATTAATTAACTCTGCTGGATAGAATTCCTTAGAGAGCTTCAAAAGCAACATTGTTTGTCCCGTTCTAGCCACAGTATTAAACAGCACTTCTTCTCTATGAACGCCCACTTCTGGAATCAAGTCCACGACTCTATCTAAGAAAGGAGTGATTCCTGCTTTTCTGCTCGAGCGTATATCTTTAATCGTTGTGGATAATGCCAGAGATAATTTAGACATTTGTTGAGAAGTTAAAGATCCACTCAGCTCTGAAACTCTTTCCATGGTTTCATGCTCTAGCAAGTTCAACATTTTAGCGACTTGCAGTGTAGGTAATACATTTAATAAAACCGCCCCCAGTTTAGCATCTCTTCTTGCACACTCAGCTCCCTCTTCTGGAGTTATCGCCGCCACTAAATCTCTAATACTATCTTCAATCGGCGGCGGAGGATTAATATAACTGTTTAATACTTGTTTAGCGACAAATCGATCCGCCCTCAAATACTTATTAAAATCTAAACTTGTTTGGCTAATTGCTTTGTTCCAAAGTCTTCTTTCAGCATCATCTAATAACATAAGAACTTGATTAATTTGAGTCACGCTCAATACTCTCGAAACAATAGCAAGAGCTTCAGGCGAACCCGCCATTCCACTATGAATCCATTGTTTAATTAAATAAACCGCTCGCTGAGGATCCTCTTTAATTAAGAAGACAAAATGCTCTAACCCCTTTCGAATGGTGCCGCGCTCTTCTAAACTTTCATCAACGACGACATCTACGCCTTCAACAGCCTCAGAAATAGCAGACTCTTCAGATTCAAACATTTTCGATCGAGCGGCCGCCTCTTGAGCCTTAACCTGATCCTCCATCACTCTTATTTTTTGCGTATGCATTCTGCTCAAACTTCTCACCACCACAAGACCAAGAACAAAAAACAAGAGTGCAGCAGCCATAATCCCAATTGGCAAACCCAATTCAGTGAGGCGATCCTCTAAAGTCTTAGGCTTTTCGACCATTTCTTTTTTCATTTCTTCTTTTGCTTCTTCTTTGATTTCTTGCTCGGTTTTAACAACCTCTTTCACTATAGGCATAGAGGTCACTGATACTTTGGCTAAAATAGGAGAAGATTTTTGTACGACAACATCTAATACTCTTCGAACTGTTCTTTTTGCATCAGCAGGGACTTTTTCATCAACAATTAAGTCCACATTGACCGCATCTACAAAATCCATAAAGTTTTTTACTCTTTTTACAATTTGCTTTGACTTTCTCTTCCTCATAGAAGGAGCTGTCCAAACACCTAATTTAGTCAATGGAACTTCTCCCAATACATCTTTAGGAGGTTTGGTCGCCTGATACAAAGGCTCTTCAAAGTCATCATCTATATTTATAACTTCAGGAGGAATGGGTCTCATTTTTACACCCACATTGAGAACATAGCTGTCAGCAGGTAACGTCAATGAAACAGCCTTATTTGCTTTCTCGAAAAGATGTTTTTCAAAGCGAAGTCTTTCCTCTTCAAAAGAGCTGTTTTCCGTCGTCTGCGAAAACGCCATAGACGCGGACATTAAAACTATTAAGCTAATAAATCCTTTTATTACTTTCATTTCTGTTTAGCCCTTACTGAGTAGCTGGCACCCTTGTACCTGATTGTTTTTCTAATATAGATTTCACGTAATTTCTCATGTTTACTGACTCTACATTTTCAGGATTGTATTTTACTGCCAATGTATAGGCGTCAAATGCTGTGTAGTAATCTTTCTTTAAAAACGCTATACCACCCTGCATTTCATACACCACTGCCAACTGGCTATTTACTTTTCTAACCTCATCTAATAATTTTAACGCCTCATCTGTTCTTCCTACTTTTACAAGTCGTTGAACTTCAAAAAGTCTATCAATAACTTCATTAAATTGAGTAATTCCCACTGTGGGTGTAACGGCATCAGATTTACCATCGCTCGCCAACTGACGTTTTTGTTCTTGTTCAATTAAACTTGCCAAGCTATCTAAAGAAACGGTTACTTTTAAGTCAGATCTTGTAACTACATCGGTAATAACTATTTGCTCACTCACAAAACCTTCTTTTCTTACTTCTAATAACACAGCATCTGCTGCTCCATTAACAGTAATAATTTCGCTTAAACTTTTAGTCAGTGGTGTCGCTCCAATTTCTTGAAAGGTTCCACCTACAGGCTTAAGATAAACCTTACTTCCTTGAGGTGAGCTATCCACAAACAAGGAACCAGAAGCACACCCAAAGTTAATTATGGCTATAAAAAAGACAATTATCTTGAAGACTTCACTAAAATGTTTTTTTACTTTACAGTTTTTCATCATGTATCAAATCGGCATGGTCCTAAAAGACATTAAGTCCAGCCTCTCAATTTAAGGCATATGTCGAGTTTAGAACCTTTCCACAATAATTAAGCTTTATAAAGTAATTGACGAATAGAAGACATGAATTCTTTTTGGAACCCTCTTCATGTTTGGCAACTTTGTAATCTAGGAGAAAAAATCATTAGTGCCTCCGCGGCCATGATTTTTTTAACCAGTCTTTTTATTCTATCTAGCTTTGATCAAATTTTTCCAAGTTTTGAGGTCGATCCCAATAACGCTATTGCTACCGCGACATTGGTAAAGCTTGATGTGAGAAGAAAACCACCTCAACACTTTGCTTTTTCTAAGCTTTTTCAAAATTCATTCCTTGTGAACAATGACACGGTTTTCTCTGGAACAGGGAGCGAAGTTCAAATGACTTTTTTTGACAACACTCGATTGGCAGTCGGTGCGAATAGCTTAATAGTAGTTAGGCTAATAAACGGAAAAATAGACGTGAAATTAGAAAAAGGTACCCTAAGTGGAACATTTGGAGACGAAAAGCAAGTGGACCTTACGACTAAAGAAGAGGTTGTTACCTTAGAGGGAAAAAAAGGAGAAACCTTTACGGTCTTTTATAAAGAAGGTCGAGGTATGGGTGTGACTTCTACAAACAAAAGAGTACGTCTAACAAAAAAGGAAAAAGAAATCATTATCGATAGAAAACTCAAATCTAAAAAACCTAAAGATCGTGAACTAGAAAAAGGTACGGTGACATCAAACGTCCCTTTACCTAGTGAATTTGGAGTGGGACGAGGTGATAAAGTTATCTCTGTGAGCAAAGAGGTGCCTCAATTTAGAGTAGAAGAAAACTATCCTATCCCTTATCCGGCAAATGACACTTATGTTTTACATAAAACAGGCGGAGACATTATGCTTCTGCCTTATAAACGTTGCCAAACAAAATGTAATTTAAAAATATATTTTAAAAACGCACTTCTTGCCACTCAATACTTTAATCAAGGAGATACTCCTGTGATTCAAATCGAACTCACTTCAAAAACATTTGGTGAAATCATTTGGATTCTTATAGATGGAGAAGAAGAAGTTGGCGGTCAATTTCAGGTTCAATACAATAGTGCAGCTTGGATCA
>JAGRAA010000290.1 GCA_020435185.1 Bdellovibrionales bacterium
ATAATGACTTCATCAATTTCATTCAGGTCTAAATCCGTTCTTTGAAATAACTCTTTTAAAGCGATCTGCCCCAATTCGGCAGGGTGAATATCCTTTAAGTCCGATCCTGCTTTGGCAAAGGGAGTTCGTACTCCTTCAATAATGACGACGTCTCTTGGGCTGGCCATATTACCTCCTCAGGTGGGGGGACTTTCCCCGATTAGAATGTGCGTGATATCAACTTCTTAGTGCATTATCTGAGAGTGCTCCGGTGATCTTATAATGTCAACGTAACGCCTTATTGTGGCGCATCGAAATATTTGAATTTTATCAGTTTTTTTAGATTGTGAGGCCTTCTTCTAGTTGCTAATATCAGCCCCTTAACCCAGTTTTATTTTTTAAATTTGGAGAATTGTATGTCTGTCGATTTAGACCGTGAAGCCTTAAGATACCACAAAGAAGGCCGCCCAGGTAAGGTTATCGTAACCTCCAGCAAAGACTGCTCTACAGAGCACGCCCTCTCTTTAGCCTATAGCCCAGGAGTAGCCGCTCCCTGTAAAGAGATCGCAAAATCTCCCTCTGCAGTTTATGACTATACCTCAAAAGGAAACCTCGTGGCCGTCATCACCAACGGATCGGCCGTACTCGGTTTAGGAAATATTGGTCCTTTAGCGGGTAAACCTGTTATGGAAGGCAAAGGAGTTTTATTTAAACAATTTGCTGACATTGATGTTTTTGATATCGAAATGAAAGTCGATACCAATGATGAGTTTATCCATGCCGTCAAAGCCCTTGAGCCCACGTTTGGCGGAATCAACCTAGAAGACATTAAAGCTCCCGACTGTTTTTACATAGAAGAACGTCTAAAAAAAGAAATGAACATTCCTGTTTTTCACGATGATCAACATGGAACAGCGATCATTTGTGCTGCAGCCTTTATGAATGCCTGTGAAATCACGAAAAGAAAACCAAAATCTACGAAGGTGGTTTTTAATGGAGCCGGAGCGGCTTCTATCGCCTGCGCAAAGCTTTTATTAAAGCTCGGTGTTGCCCTTAAAAACATCACTATGTGCGACTCTAAAGGGATCATTCATACTGAACGTACAGATCTCAATGAATACAAAGAACAATTCGCGGTCACCACAAAAAAACGAACTCTTTCTGAGGCTGTTGATGGCTCAGATGTTTTTATAGGATTAAGTGTGGCCGGAGTGATGACTCCCGATATGTTAAAAACCATGAATAAAAAACCCATTGTTTTTGCCATGGCCAATCCTGACCCTGAAATTTTACCTCCTCTTGCTCTTGCCACACGAGAAGACGTCATTATGGCGACAGGAAGATCTGACTTTCCGAACCAAGTGAATAATGTATTGGGTTTTCCAAGTATTTTTAGAGGAGCTTTGGATGTTCGAGCCACTTGCATCAACGAAGAAATGAAACTTGCTGCCGTTCATGCCTTGGCAGATCTTGCTCGTGAAGATGTTCCTGAAAGTGTTTCTTCAGCTTATGACAACCGCTCTTTCCATTTTGGACCTGACTATATTATCCCTAAGCCCTTTGACCCTAGAGTGATTATGAAAGTCGCTCCCGCTGTGGCTAAAGCGGCTATGGATTCAGGGGTGGCACAGAAAAAGATTGAAAGCCTTAAAGCTTACGAAGAACAACTCGAAGCCCTCCAAGGGTTTAAACGCAGCTTTATTCGAACAATTATTAATCGCGTGAAAAGTAAAGCAAAAGGGAAAGAGCTTCCTATTTTGGTTTTTCCTGAAGGCCGAAGCTCTAAAATTTTAAAGGCACTGGCTACTGTTCAAGAAGAAAAAGTCATTCAGCCTTTGATTTTAGGTCATCGAGATTCTGTTCTTGCCCGAATGAAAGAACTCGAAGTCATGCAACTGCAAGATATTCCCATCATTGCTCCCATTGAACACCCAAAGTACCAAGAGTATACTGAAAAATTTTACCACCAAAGAAAACGTAAAGGAGTCATGCATGCAGAAGCAGAACGCCTTATGTCCGACCCCTATTTCTTTTCAGCCATGATGGTTCAAAACGGTGATGCCAATGGCTTAATCTCAGGAGCCACTCATAACTATGCCGACTGTGTTCGACCCATACTTCAAATTATCGGCACCGGAAGAAGAAAAACTGCCTCTGGTTTAAACATTGTGATTCACAATGGTCGATTTATATTTTTTGCTGACACTACGGTAAACATTGACCCCACTGCTGATCAGTTGGCGACGATTGCCATCCACGCCTCTCGGGTAGCTGCACACTTTAATTTAGAACCAAGAATTGCCATGTTAAGTTATTCTAACTTTACAGGGTATCCAGGGCTACCCGATAAAATGCAAAAAGCTGTTCAAATTGTTCAAGAAAGATACCCCAATCTTATTGTTGATGGCGAAATGCAAGCCGACACCGCCGTCAATCCAAAAATTACTGAAAAGATTTTTCCTTTTTGTAACATCAAGGGTGGAGCCAACGTTTTGGTTTTCCCTAATCTAGCGGCAGGAAACATAGGATATAAATTAGTTCAGCAGCTAGGAGGAGGAGAGGTTTTAGGACCATTTCTTATGGGTGTAAAAAAGCCGGCAAATGTCTTACAAAGAACCTGTACTGTAGATGATGTTATCAATACCATTATTTTGACGGCCTTAGAAGCCCAGGCCTACCAGGAGAGAGTCACTGTCCAATAAGAACAATCATGACCTATCCAATAAACCTGATGCTGACCGAGCCATCGTTGTGGGAGTGGGCTTAAAAAGTGAAGACTATACGGAGATAAAACAAAGCCTGAGTGAGCTTGAAGAACTCGTTTATGCTGCCGGTGGTGAAGTCCTAGGAGTTCTTGCTCAGAGTCTTGAAAAATACCAGCCAGCTACCCTTATTGGCTCTGGCAAAGTGCAAGAGATCAAAGAGCTCGTCGAAGAGACGAACAGCAATCTCGTGGTCATTGATCACCACATCTCTGGGATACAATCCAGAAACCTAGAAAACGAAATTGGTGTTCGAGTATTAGATCGCTCTCAATTAATTTTAGACATTTTCGCGCTGAGAGCACAATCCTACGAAGGAAAGTTACAAGTAGAGCTCGCACAGAAAATGGATCAACTCCCAAGAATGGTCGGAGGATGGTTAGGCTCTCTTTCTCGACAAGGAGGAGGAATAGGCACCAGAGGCCCAGGAGAGTCTGCCTTAGAAATCGACCGAAGAAGAATCAGAGAAAAGATTCGATTGATAAAAAACAAACTCAAAGAAGTAGAAAAAAGCCGTGCTCAACACCGCGCCAAAAGACAAAGACAGAAGATCACTCACTTTGCCCTTATTGGTTATACGAACTCAGGAAAAAGCACTCTGTTAAATCAGCTCACACATGCGCAAGTGATGGCCAAAGATCAAGTGTTTGCCACGCTCGATCCGACCACCAGAAAAATCTATTTACCAGAAATTGGCGATGCGGTTTTAACAGATACTGTGGGATTTATACGTAAACTCCCCACCCATTTAATCGATGCCTTTAAAGCCACCTTAGAAGAATCCAGAGAAGCTGATGTACTCTTGCATGTGATCGATCTCTCTAACCCTCAAATGGAAAAACACATAGAAGTGGTTAATGGATTAATTCACGAGTTCGGCTGGCAAGACAAACCTCTCATTTATGTTTTTAACAAAGAGGATTTAGCCTCTCCGGAGATAAAATTTCGAGTGAAAGAATCCCCCAGAGTCTTTGTAAGTGCGCTGAAACAAGAAGGATTAGAGGATCTCAAAAAACAAATGATTGAGATCGCCAAGTCTTTTAGCTCAGAGGTCGAACTGTTTTTTGATCACAATGATGAACATCTTGTATTTAGTTTGCAGAGAGAAGCTAAAGTTGAAAAAATTGAAAAAAGCACACTAGGGACAATTTGTGTTGTTCGTCTCAATGAATTACAAATTCAACAGTGGTCTAATTTTATTGTCAGAAAATAAAACATCTATTTCTTATATTTTTTATTTCTTAGCTTTCTCAACTCTTCTCTCTGCTTGCTCGTTAAACCCCGTTGAGCTAAGAATTGATAATAAATGAATATTCCATATTGATCTGTTTTCTCTCCAGGTTGCTCCGAAAAGGCTTTAGAATAATTCAATCGAATCCCTAAAGGAAATTCACTTACAAAATTTTGAATGTCTATTCCTGTAGTTAAACCATGAATGGTCACAGTGGACGCCGAAGTGGTCATGGGAGCGTTAAGTTCTGTATAGCGACCGGGGTCTCCTACCGAATACCCAGAAAAAAGAGAAGCAGACACGTTCAAGAAGCTGAACACCTTACGACGGTATCCTGTTGAAAAGAAAACTCTATTTACTCCTTCAATTAATCGATAACCTTGATCTAAACGAACATATTTTTCAAAATCGTTGAAAAGTGAAAACTCCAAATAATTTTTTGGGGAAACCTGACCATATATAGTCAATCCCGGAGATATTTTATAATTATTACCTATAAAATTTTCAATTTCTGGGTTGGTTTTAATGGCATACCCACCCAGTTGACACCAAACATCACCATTACGAGGTTCGATGTTTGCGAAACTCAAATTTGGAGGTAGAAATATGGCCCAAATGAAAATTAATTTGCTTATCCTACTTATTAGTAATCTCATCTTTTTTAGTTTTCTCTCATTTGCGGCAGAATCTCAACTTATAGATAAACTTATTGTTGAAAATATTGAAGTCTCTGAAAAAGTGGACTCCATGGCTGAC
>JAGRAA010000291.1 GCA_020435185.1 Bdellovibrionales bacterium
ATCCATTTTGCCTTTTGTTTTCCAGTAAGCTTCTCTTTTTTAATTTTATCTAAAACCGATGAAGCAAGATTATCATCCATTTCTTCTAATAAAAAATTTAAAAGATCATTTCGCTTAATACTGATCATACCATTAAGTTTTTGCTCAATTTGATTTATCCAATTTGAAGTTTTTCTTTGAGCTTTTGAAGACAAAGTTAATCGGCTAGAGTTTTGAGATCGCTTTTTCTTAATTATAGTTTTTTCCTCACTCATTTTTGACTCCAAGTGCTTTGCTCTTCAATGATGTATTTTTCCTGTACCAGTTTCACCTAAAATAAGTGCTGGTTGGTCACAAGAAGCGTATCTAATAGCCAATTTAGAAATTTGCTTTATATTTTCAGACCTTCCTGCAAGCCCTACAAGTTTTTGCTCTTTAGAGACATACTTTTTGGTTTGTTCTTCAAAAAGATTGTGATTGTAAGATTCGATGGCATTTTCTGAAATGGCTCGAATCACTTCATTGGAGACTGGTTTAAACAAAAACTTATCCACCCCAGACCCAAGCCAGTCTTTTAAAGCCTCTTTAGAATCTTCACCCGACATAATGATGGTGGTTAAACAGGGGTTTATATCTTTGAGTTGTTTTGCTAGTAAGTGACCAATGGCGTGAACGTTATTTTTTTCTTCAAATTGATAATCTATAAAGGCTAAACAAAAATTAAAGGGATCGGCTTTAATTTTATCTAAAGCTTCTTTGCAGTTTGTAACAAACTCAAAGTCTGCGAGCTTTTCAATATCAGAGCCTCGATAGGCAAGAAGAAAGCTGCCATGTACCGATTGGTCATCATCAACGATTAAAATTTTTGGTTTCATAAATTTCCCCTTCAGAAATTCTCCATCCACAGAGAACCATTACAAAGGGAGTGCCAAGAGGATAACTATTGAGATTGCTTTAACTTTGAAAAAGAGCTCTTCCTTTGCTGCGCCGTAATATAAACTAATACTATTGAAAAAGTCAAAATTGCCGACGAGAGTTCGTCACAAACTGAGTTGACTGTACCATGCTTGTTTGTAAGTTCATAAAATACTTAAGTAAATTTGTATTTACTAAACTAAAAATGAGATGACGAATATTCATCGAAATTTCTTTTGTTTAATCTTAATTGCTTAATTTTATTGCACTTTTGAGGGTGATGAAATTTCGTCGCTATATATAGGAGTTGTAATCTTTATAGGGGAGATAACGCCATTAAAGATTCAAAATGGTTTAGAAGGCACTAATTTGGTTTATTAAGCGAATCTCCATTTCTCTCTTCTGCACCAGAATCGCGACCAGTTCGGAGAATATCCTCTAAGATTGCAAGCTCTCCGCTAATATTTTTAAGGATGAGTCCTATACCATAAAACTCACGATCATCTAAACAGACGTCTCTGGTCCCTTGGGTGAATAAACTGCCAAGGCCATTAAGGGACCCATGAACATTCCAAAGCCTATTGCAAATTGCTTCCAGTTTTTCCTTATTGAGATGATCCATATTAGCTCCCTTTAATTAGTCCGGTATACCGGAAACATATACTTTGAATATTTAGTACGATGTACCGGAAATGTAAAGAGGAATTTTCAAATGGCAAAACCAAAAGCAGTTCAGAAAAAAATAATTAAAATTGGGCAAAATATAGAAAAGGCTATCAAAAATAAGGGGTACTCTTCAATCTATGATTTTTGGGTCAACAACCCAAAGCCTGTCGCAAAAAGTACCTTACACGATATTGTCTCCGGAAAGTCAGACCCTAAGATTTCAACCCTTATTCTATTGGCTGAAAGCTTAAATATTGATTTATCAGATCTTACTAAAATATAAATTTCTATTTAAGGATTAATATAAAGAATGAGTTTTTATGTAGTCTTGCTCTAAAGTTTTTAAAAATCTATATGAAACAGGTGGGTGGAAGGAAGAATTTATATTCATCATATTAAGTGGTATTTTATATTTCACAGGATTCTTAAGAGAAATTGCATACCCCATCTCTAATTTATCAAAATATTGATAAAATGAATTTACATCTTCATTTTCAATTTCTGAAATCTTAGCTAATGAGGAGATATTCAACTTCTTTACTTGTTCGATTTCACAATACCCAATAATTCTTTGAATGGGCAATGAGGCATATATATAAATTTTTGTTCCAGGCCTAAACTTTTCACTAATTCGTCGTCTAAACTCGACTTTCTTCTGGCCAGATAAAATGCGAAAGGCAAAATAAGGTTTTATGCTCATTAAAATTTCCATTTTGCTCTTATAACACTATTCTACTAAATTTTAAAATAAACAATTCCGAATAATAAACAAAATAAATTTAATCTTAATGAGGTTGGAGATAAATTTTTGATAGACCTAGTAATTTTTACAGGAGAAACAAGGCATAGGTATCTCGAAGATACCCTGACATGTATTGGTGCACCTATTGGCTATGTAGTTAAGTTTGACTACAAAAGTAAGTACCTCGAAAGCTCCAACGAAAAGCATATTTCAAATTATATTGGAAAAAAAGCCCTACTTATAAGTTATGCTGGTAATTTGTCGGATAAAAAATGGTACCCTATTCGAACCGCCGAAGTACTAGCTATCAACTACGAAAATAATCAATTAGATATAGCTCTAGAACTAAAAGAATTGGTAAAGTTAAATGACAACTCTTCCAAAAAGTTTTACGAAGAGTTTCTAGAACTAACTAATCATCATATAGTATCTAAAAACTTTGATGACTCTATATTTTGTACAAGATCACAGAAAGATGACTTTGAAAATATCATTAATGAAATTAAAACTATAAGTAATAAATTTGGATCAAAAGAAATAGTTTTTAGTTATTTTGAATTCACTGACGAAAAAGGAAATTTGGTAAACCTTGAGCCGATAAAAAAGATAATTGGACCCAAGCTTGATGTAATCTATTATCCTGAATTAAATTTCATCACTAACTCAAAGCATCTTCAACTCCATTTATTTCTAAAGGCCCCAGATATAGGAGACAACAATCATCTTTTTAAGTTGGTCGAAAATCTAAATAGCTCAATTAGCTCAACAACGAATTTTTCATTTGGAGCTAGTCAAATTCATATGAAATTTAAAATAAATCCAAAAGAGTATTGGACGCGAAGACTTGGTAAGCTATCATTAAATGCGATCACTTCAAATACTGTATCCCAAAGATTGAATTTTTCAACATCAATAAACTTTTCATGCATGAAGTGGCTCTATACTTTTATACTTTTATGTGTATATGCTTTTTTGATGTCTTATAAATTTGATTGTCCTATTTTTGAATTTATAAGATATTTCATACTATCTATAATTACGTATATAGCAATTCGATGGACTTTAAGAGATTCAGGATGAGTATGTTAAAAAAATATGCTGGCTGGGCTGTTAAAGAAATTAATAGAGACAGGGCCTTAGCTTACTCAAATCGACATCATGTTTTAAAAGGCTTGCCTGCCGTATGTTGGTGTTACGCACTATTTGACAAAAATGATAAAATATCAGGAGTCGTTGTCTACTCAACACCAACTTCACCTCAAATTTTTAAAATCTTTGAAAACACAGTTTTAAAAGAAGAACTCTTACAACTAACACGACTGAGTTTGCCTAAAGATTCAGTCTATAATGCTGGTTCGTTTCTAGTTTCAAAGTCTTTACAGTTGGTTAAATTTAAATATCCCAACGTTAAATCTGTAATTACATATTGTGACATTGAAAATGGTTTTTGGGGAACGGTTTTCAAAGCCTGTAATTGGCAAAACTTTGGGTTTTCTACCAAAGGTGGATATCAGGGGTTTATAGTAAAGAATGAATTTAAACACGCAAAATGTGGAAAAGCTAATATAACCCTAAAAAATGGTTATAGGCCTGTTAGAAGATCAACAAAAATTAGATATGTTTTTTTCTACAAAGAATATGGTTCTTACTCTGACTTTTTAAAAATTGCATCCTAAGGTTTATTCTATTTACCAGTTTCTATATGTTAAATTTGAAACCTTCTTAAAGCTTTCAAATTAATAGAATTAAAATATCGAGACCGTACGACAACAGTTCCAGGTGCTCCCACAAATAATCGGTAGAACGGCACAAGTGTAAAAAGCCTATACAGTTTTACCAATTTTGACCAACTTGCCTTCTTTATAAATTTTTTTAGTTTAAAATATAGCTTTTAAAAGAAAATAACCTAATTAAATAATCAATTATGGGCCTAGATTTTGCTTATGAGTTTTAGGTATTAGGAGCCATTATGTATAGAAACTTTTTTGCTTTTGCTATTTTTATGCTAAATATTACGGTACATGCTCAACTCGCTATAAAAACAGTTGATAAAAGAAATCTCGATTTGCGAGGCCAAGGACGTAGCCCATGGTGTTTCGCCTTTGCTGAAGAACAGGTCTTAAAGGATCATAGTTGCTATGGTCAGAATTGTGATTTCAATGCAAACCAATGGTCTGTTTCTATTTTTGATATAGTTCAAAATCATGGCGAAAGATCTTTTGAAAAATTTGGGAAATGGTCGAATATTTCTCCCATACAAAATGTATTTCAAGGTTCTTCATCTAGCTTTCCATATCTAGAAAGTGGAGAACATAGTTTTAGATCTTCAAATTGTACCCTTGAAAAGGAGATATTTTTTATTAATAGAAATAAAGCTCTAAATCCTCGAAGGTTGGGATTGTATTATATGTTAGAAGCTATGAGGTTCGAGTTACTTAATCCTCAAATAAATGAGAATACTTTAATTGAAACCTATCGTGATCTTATAAATGACCCAAATACTTCAAAGGAGATTCGTGATACAGCCGTTCAATTAATTGATAATCTTAAAGAAAAAAAGAAGCTTTTGTCAGGAAAGCTTAAAGAACTTTACTCAATTTTAACAAAATTAGCGAAAGAATCTACTGACACTGATAGTTTTATTACAAGTATTTTTAATTATACAAAATGCGACACAAAAGTTAATCTTCCACATGTAACGGTGAAAGAAAATACATTAATTGACAAAGCTAAAATCAAATCAACTCTTGATGAACAACTAAAAAATGGCCGTTCAATTTTGGTTGGTGTCTGCGCTGAAGTTATCCAAAATGAAGTCGCCGGAGAAGATACTTGTGGTGGGCATGCAGTTGTTATTAAGAGAAAAAACGACACTCAGTATTTGATCGTAGACTCTGCTTTTTTTTCAAATAGGCAAAAAAATCCAGATGGCTCTGTTTGGGTTCCAAAGCAGATTGTCCTTGATGCAATATCAAAGAATGGACAAGTGTTAAAAAAAACTGAAAATGATTATATTGCAAATACTGAAAAACTAAAAAAGTACTTAGATTTTAACACACCCAGTTCGCTTGATGATGGCACTTTAAGCGGCGTGAAAGAAGGTGTTGTTCAAATGATAGAGATGATTAAACAGACAGCAGAATCTTCGAATGTGTCTGATCTAAAGTCACATGCAATTCAGTTATTTTCTCAGCTAGGATCGGGCAACGCAACCCATGAAAACGGAAAACCCTATGAATTAACACCAGAAGACAAAGAAAATAACGAAAAACTCCGTATGCAAATTATTTCCGAAATTTCTAAGCTAAAAATCTCTTCGATTGAGGATTATGACGAAATTAAGCCTATCGTAATGAAAATTTTTACTGATTATTTTACTGAGTATTTTTCTAAAATATTCGAAAACAATTCACAATCTACAGAAAATCTAAAATTCGGCGGCGGCAATATTATATGGCTCGAATAGTTGATCGATAAAAATTAAAAATATTCATTCGAATTTATCTCTTACTTGGCTTTGCCCAGGACTCTTGAACTCCAGTCAATGCCCTCGAGTAGGCCCCATAGCTAGTTAAACCTTTTTTATGGGCATGAGCTGCACGCTCAGCCATTTTTCTAACCGAGCAACCATTTTGTATGACCGCAAATATTGATAGTATTATCATTCCTTTAAACATATCTGTTATTAAACTCATCTAAGTACTCCTAAAATTAAGCTGATTCCAGTTTTACATCATATTTGTATCCGGCTTTCTTTACTGAATCCGATAAAGCGAGTTCTATAAATGCGGCTGGCGAATACCCAAGCTTTTTTGCCATTTTACCGGCTAGTGACGGTGAGGGAATTCTTTTAGCAATAATATAGTCATGTAATGACTGAGGACTCATTCCCAATTTTTTTGCACAAGCGGTTCGACTCTCAAAATCAGTTTCAATAATGGCCTCTAAGTGACTGGCAAAAGTCACTTTCCCAAACTTCTTTGAAAGTTTATCGTAGGTAGGTGTATTTTTACTTTTAGTATTCATGTTTATTTACCTCCATGGCTTCAATATGAATTTCTTTTTCAATCTCCTGGTAAATCAAACGATATCCTTTACTCAATCTTATAGATCTTTGCCCAGAACGTTTACCTTTAAGGGGCTCATCGTGATAACCAGGTCGTTTTCTTGCTTCTCGTATCCCAAAGCCCTCTACGGTTTTCACCCAAAATAATACTTTTTGCTGAATGGCCTTAGGACACTTTGCTAATTGCTTTTCAAATAATTTTGTATAGCTCACATGTGTTGACATACTCTATCTCCATTCATAAGGCATTTTGCCTTAATATGCAAGTTAATTTTAAGGCAATTTGCCTTTGGTTTTAAAATTGTGCCGAGAAAGCTAATAGAACGATAGAGGCAAAGAACTGTTTCTAACTGGTCAAGTTCAGGCATTTATTTCATGCCCACAATGCGAATAAAGTCTGTGAACGACTATGGCATGCTCACAGCTCCCTTCTCGGTCTTGGAGGACTATTTACCCAAGGAACCCATGATATCTGTTTTGATGATGGAGAGTTTTATGGGATTGGCCTTCTTCTTAAAACAATTAGTCAGGATATTTTTTCTTAAAACCATACTTGGTTACTTATGATTTTAATAAGTCTGAAATGATTTTTAATAAACGACA